>JAGQTW010000154.1:0-3957 GCA_020438785.1 Mycobacterium sp.
GGCTATCTCATCAAGACCACCCTGGACCCCGACGTGCAGGGTTCGGTGAAGTCGGCGGTCGACTCGCTGGCGCCGCCGGACATCAACGGCATCGCCAGCGTGATGAGCGTGATCCTGCCGGGCAAGACGGCCCATCCCGTGGTGGCCATGGTCAGCAACCGGACCTACGGGCTGGACACCGCGGCCGGGGAGACCATGCAACCGCAGCCGTTCTCGCTGGTCGGTGACGGGGCCGGCTCGATCTTCAAGATCTTCACCACGGCGGCAGCCATGGACATGGGCCTCGGGATCGGCGCCAACCTCGACGCCCCGGTGCGTTTCGAGGCCAAGGGGCTGGGCAGCGGTGGTGCCAGGGGCTGTCCGAGCAACACCTGGTGTGTGCAGAACGCGGGCAACTACCGCGGCTCGATGAGCGTCACCG
The DNA here is from genome assembly GCA_020438785.1 of Mycobacterium sp. Lineage (GTDB taxonomy): Bacteria > Actinomycetota > Actinomycetes > Mycobacteriales > Mycobacteriaceae > Mycobacterium. Next base: position 422 of record JAGQTW010000154.1, read on the forward strand.
ATGCGCTGGCGCAGTCACCGAACACCGCCTTCGCCAAGCTCATCTCGCAGGTGGGGGTGCAGCGCACGGTGGACATGGCGGTGAAGCTGGGTCTGCGTTCCTACGCCGAGCCCGGTACCGCCCGGCCCTACGACCCGGAAACCAACGAGAGCCTGGCCGATTACATCAAGCGGTACAACCTGGGTTCGTTCACCCTGGGGCCGATCGAGGTCAACGCGCTCGAGTTGTCGAACGTCGCGGCCACCCTGGCCTCGGGCGGGGTGTGGTGCCCACCCAACCCGATCGACAAGGTCTATGACCGCCTCGGTAACGAGGTCGCCGTCACCACGGAGACCTGCGATCAGGTGGTGCCCGAGGGTCTCGCCAACACCCTGTCGAACGCGCTGAGCAAGGACGACACCAACGGCACCGCGGCCAACTCCGCCGGTTCGGTGGGCTGGGGTCTGCCGATGTCGGGCAAGACCGGCACGACCGAGGCGCACCGGTCCTCGGGGTTCCTCGGCTACACCAACCGCTACGCGGCGGCGAGCTACATCTACGACGACTCCCCCAACCCGACCGACCTGTGCTCGTGGCCGTTGCGCCAGTGCGGTGACGGCAACCTCTACGGGGGCAACGAGCCCGCCAAGACCTGGTTCAGCGCGATGAAACCGATCGCCGAGAGCTTCGGCGACGTCACCATGCCGCCGACCGACCCGCGCTACGTCGACGGCGCCCCCGGCTCGAGAGTGCCCAGCGTGTCCGGGTTGAGCCAGGACAGCGCCCGCGAACGGATCAAGGAGTCCGGCTTCCAGGTGGCCGATCAGGCCAACCCGATCAACAGCGCGTCGCCCTACGGGACGGTGGTGGGCACCTCGCCGGGCGGGCAGACTGTGCCGGGGTCGATCGTCACGATCCTGATCAGCAACGGCATTCCGCCCGCACCGCCGCCGCCACCGCCGGGCGCCCCGCCGCCGCCCCCGGACGGCGAGCCGCCGCCTGCGGGTTCGACGGTCGTCGAGATCCCGGGGTTGCCGCCGATCACCGTCCCACTGCTGGCGCCTCCGCCGCCGCCGTAGCTGTCACGGTTCGGACACCACTGTCGCCCGGCTCCGGGCACGCGATGGCAGTACGCTGCCCTGTATGGCCGCCGCGTCTCCCGCCTTGAAAACCTCGGCCCTCGCCGCCGTCGGCTCGGCCGCGCTCGCGGTCGGTTATGCCGCGGTGATCGAGCGCAACGCCTTCGTGGTGCGCGAGGTCACGATGCCCGTGCTGACCCCGGGCTCCACCCCGCTGCGCGTGCTGCACCTCAGCGACATCCACATGCGCCCCACCCAGAAGCACAAGCAGGCCTGGCTGCGCGAGCTGGCCCGCTGGGAGCCCGACTTGGTGGTCAACACCGGTGACAACCTGTCGCACACCCGCGCCGTGCCCGCGGTGGTCCAGGCCCTGGGTGATCTGCTGTCGGTGCCAGGCGTGTTCGTCTTCGGCAGCAACGACTACTTCGCCCCGCGGCTGAAGAACCCGGCGAAGTACCTGACCGACCGCGACCACCGGGTGTTCGGCAAGCCGCTGCCGTGGCAGGACCTGCGCGCGGCCTTCACCGAGCGGGGCTGGCTCGATCTCACCCACACCCGGCGCGAGTTCGAGGTGGCCGGGCTGAGCGTCGCCGCAGCCGGCGTCGACGACCCGCACCTGCAGCGGGATCGCTACGACACCATCGCCGGACGGCCCAGCCCGATCGCCAACCTGACCCTCGGCGTGACGCACGCGCCCTACACCCGGGTGCTGGACCGCTTCGCCGCGGACGGCTACCAGTTGGTGCTGGCCGGCCACACCCACGGCGGCCAGCTCTGCCTGCCGTTCTACGGCGCGCTGGTCACCAATTGCGATCTGGACCGATCCCGGGCCAAGGGGGTGTCGCGCTGGGGAGCCGACACCGCGTTGCACGTCTCGGCGGGCATCGGGACCTCGCCGTACGCGCCGTTGCGGTTCTGCTGCCGACCCGAGGCCACACTCCTGACGCTGGTCGCCTCGCCGACCGGCGGCCGGGACGAGAATCGCAGCGTAGTGCGCTCGACCCCGACCGCGTCCGTCCGCTGAGGCGTGCGGACGCCCGAAGTCCGCACCGCCGCGCGCCCGACACGATGTAATAGCAGGCGATGACCACCGCCATGCTCGACAGCACCCACGATCGGCCCCGGGGCTGGGTCGACGACGCGGTCCGGCTGATCGAGGCCGACGCCCGGCGCAGCGCCGACACCCATCTGCTGCGCTATCCGCTTCCGTCCGCGTGGTCCGAGGGCGTCGACGTCCAGCTGTATCTGAAGGACGAGTCGACCCACATCACCGGCAGCCTCAAGCACCGCCTGGCCCGTTCGCTGTTCCTCTACGGGCTGTGCAACGGCTGGATCGATCAGCACACCACGGTGGTGGAGGCGTCCTCGGGCTCCACGGCGGTGTCCGAGGCGTACTTCGCCGCCCTGCTGGGGCTGCCGTTCGTCGCCGTGATGCCGGCCTCGACCAGTCCGGCGAAGGTGGCACTGATCGAATCACAAGGTGGCCGTTGCCATTTCGTCGAACGATCCAGCGAGGTCTACGCCGAGGCGCAGCGCATCGCCGACCAGACCGGTGGCCACTACCTGGATCAGTTCACCAACGCCGAACGGGCCACCGACTGGCGCGGCAACAACAACATCGCCGAGTCCATCTATGCGCAGATGAGCGAGGAGTCGCACCCGATCCCGTCCTGGATCGTGGTCGGGGCGGGCACCGGCGGCACCAGCGCCACCATCGGCCGCTACGTCCACTACCGGCGCCACCACACCAAGTTGTGCGTGGTCGACCCCGAGAACTCGGCGTTCTTCCCCGCCTACTGCGAGGGCCGGCCCGACATCGTGACGGGGATGTCGTCCCGCATCGAGGGGATCGGCCGGCCGCGGGTGGAGCCGTCGTTTCTGCCGGGCGTGATCGACCGGATGATGTGTGTGCCGGATTCGGCCTCGATCGCCGCGGCGCACCACATTTCCCGGGTGCTGGGGCGACGGGTGGGCCCGTCGACCGGAACCAACGTGTGGGGCGCGTTCGCGTTGCTCGCCGAGATGGTCGCCGCCGGGATTGGCGGCTCCGTGGTGACGCTGATCTGCGACGCCGGCGATCGCTACGCCGACACTTACTACAACGAGGACTGGCTACGCGCCCAGGGTCTGGACCCGAGTCACCACGCCGACGCGCTGGTCGGGTTCGAGCGCTCCTGCGGCTGGCCGCTGTCGACGTCGTCCGGCGAGTCATAGTCGCCGGTCACCACCAGCCACAAGGCGGCGAGCAGGAAGAATCCCCCGTACACCACGGCCCCCAAAGCAGTCATCATCCGCTCCACCTTCCGAACCGGCGAGGTCCACGCCGTTAGTGTGCACAACACCACCGACACCCCAGATCCATCCCGGCGGGCGTGTCGAGTTTTGGGCCGCGGCGCCGCGACAAGCCAGTTGGCTTCGCGGCCAGCGGCTGCGATAGGCTGTCGACGCTTCACGCGGGGTGTGGCGCAGCTTGGTAGC
>JAGQTW010000154.1:3990-22060 GCA_020438785.1 Mycobacterium sp.
TGGGTTCGAATCCCGCCACCCCGACAGTGAGAGCAACGCCCCGACTCGCGGGTATGCGGTCGGGGTGTTGCCTTTCAGTAGGCGGCAGGAGCGGATTCAGCGAAGTCGTCGATCGCGCGGCCGCTGTCCTTTGATACCGTGCAGGGCGCGCGGTCTGCGGACTCCTCAGCCTAGGCCCACGTGCCCTTTCGACGGTGGGCCGTGGCCCGAAGCTCGAAGATCAGCTTGGTGATGGATGGTCTCAAAAAGAGCCGAGCAGATGCGTTGTAGTTACGAGTCCAGTCGAAAGCGAGTTGGAAGTCGCGCTGGCTCCCCTGATACGCATCGAGAATTCGGTCCAATGCGACGGTGTCGACTGGCTCGTCTTGGGCTGCCGCACTCAGGATCTCGTACGTCTTGGAAATCCAGTTGGCGCCGAAGCGATCGGTGACGGGTCCGCTGTGCTTTTTGTGCCGCAGGGCCGACGTCAGAAACTCGTCAATCGCCCCGCCGTTGGCGGTACTGAGCCCGATGCTGAGGGCTGCCGAGATTCGCTCAACTTCACCACGCCAATCATCCATCAGGTTGCGGTATTCCACGAATACCCTTGGCACACTCCGGCTGTTTCGTTCGGACAACAGGTTGGACTTGAGCCATAAGGCGCTGGCGAATGCAGGGTTGGCCCTGATGTGGTCCTCCATCGATGCCGAGACTTCGTCCGGATTTCGAACCGCGATCACCGTTGCTACCCTGAACCCGGACTGGACAGCCGCGTCGAACCACAATTCGGCCGAGGGAACGATCTGAACATCCTTGATTACCACCAGAGGAGCGGCAGGCAACGTAGCGAGATAGGCCTTGACATCGGCTGTATTGGCATCATGCTTCGTCGTGTCGAGCTCATCACCATTCGGGATTGCGAGATCCCACCAGCCACTTCCGCGTTCTCGAAGGATACGAAGGTTGAGATAGATGGATTCGCGCGGCTCCCAATATCCGCGCTCGTTTCCCTTGTTCGCGCCCAACATTCCAGCTGGTAGAGCCGCGCCGCAAAGCGAAAGAACCCGCGTTAGGGCCGATGTTCCGGAGCGGGCCATGGCCAACACGAACAGGATGGTTGGGCGGTTATCCGTCCCCCCACTGGTCTCAGCCAATTGCCTTCCCTTCTCGCTCACAAACCCGGACTGCGATACGCCTCATGAATAATCGGACCTTCTATAAGCCATAGGGCTAACGTTTTTCCGATTGATTCCCCACGACCAGAACGGATTTCATTTCGAGCTTAACGATGCATCGTGCCACGATCCGCCTGTCCCCGCCGCATGACGGCGACCTCAGCGACGATGAACACCACCAGCGCGACCATCACCGCCACGATGATGTTCAGGTAGCGGCCGCCGAAGCCATCGGTGGCGGAGGTCTGCCGCAGCAGGATGCCCAGGTAGGCCCAGATCAGCACCAGCCCGTAGGCGATGTCGCGGTTGCGCAACATGGTCGCCGTACCGATGACCATCCCGACCACGACGATCACCGTCGCCCACATCGACTCGGACAGGCCGAAGCCCTTCCAGTGCAGGCTGACCAGCAGCACCGTGATGTTCGCGATCGTCGCCACCGTCGTCCACCCGAAGTACACGCTGAACGGCACCCCCACCAGCCACCGCTCCCGCCCGGTCAACCCGGCCGTCCGCAGCGTGTTCGTGATGAGGATCAGACAAACCAGGATCGCGATGATCAGCACCGCCGACAGCGGGATGATGTCGTAGTGCCAGGCGAACACCCAGGCGGTGTTGGCCAGCGACGAGATCGAGAACAGCACCCCCACCCTGTTCAGCAGCGCGTCGCGATCGGCACCACGCTCGCCGCGGAAAAGCCCGAGCTGGTGTAGCACATGCAGCCCGAGCAGCAGGTAGATCACGCCCCAGATCGAGAACGTCAGACCGGCCGGGGTGAACAGGCTCGGGTAGGCGTCCGACACCTCGCCGGTGCCGCGGCCGTTGAGCGGCAACGCATTTGCGAGAAAGTTCACCGCGACCATCGCGACATAGGTCACTACCACCAGCACCTTGATCGGCCCACGCGCCGTCGTTGCGGCCATGCCCGCTGCTCCCCTCTCGTTCCTGTCCACCAGTTCAGCACCGCCGCCTGCCTTCGCGCCTCCCGATGCCGCGGCTTGGGGTCCGGCGTCAGGAACTCGTCACACCTCAGTTCAGGTAGTCGAAGGTGTTCGCCATGCCCGCTTCCGCGTGGTACGTGTTGTGGCAGTGCAGCGGCCAGTAGCCCGGATTGTCGGCGACGATCGCGATCTTGACCGACTGGCCGGGGATCACGATGAGGGTGTCCTTGCGGGCGCCCAACTCCCCCTTGTCGTTCAGCATCTGGAAGGTGTGCCCATGTAGGTGCATCGGGTGCCACATCCGGGTCTTGTTGGTGAACGTCATGGTGGCCTGCTGGCCCTGTTTGACGGTGAAGGGCTTGTTGTCCGGATAGAACCCGTTGACCCCCCACTGGTAGCCGGTCGGGGCGGCCGTCAGTTCGGCCGTGTAGTCGGTATCGGCCTTCGTGAACTTCAGCCCGGCCTCGGGCGGCGCGGTGAACATGTCGACGGTGCCGATCCGCCCGTTGAGTTCGGCGGGCCGGAATCCGGGTTCGGGCATGGCGCCGGCCCCGGTGGACAGCAGGGCCCGCGCGAGGGCGTTCTTACCTTCGGCCAGCGCCACCAACGGGAACACCCCGTCGCCCGCGGTGACGATGACGTCGTAGCGCTCGCCCATACCCAGCAGCAGCGCATCGACCTCGGTGGGCACCACCGGAAAACCGTCGGTGTGGGTGACTGTCATCTTGTGCCCGGCCAGCGCAACGCGGAAGGCGGTGTCGGCGCCGGCGTTGATGAACCGGATCCTGATCCGCTGTCCCGGCTTGGCCGCGAAACTGGTTGGAGCGTCTGGGATCCGGCCGTTGATGATGTAGTACGGATAGATCACGTCGCCGGGATCGCCGCCCAGCAGCTTGCTCTCACCGCCGCCGCCCATCGCGCCCATGCCACCCTTCTTCAGATCCTCGAGGATCGTCTGCGGGGAACGTCCGACGCCGTCGGTCCAGTCGTCCATCATCACGATCCACTCGGCGTCATAGTCGGCCGGCGCCTTCGGGTCGTCGATGATCAGCGGCAGATACAACCCGGTGTCGGCCTCCACCCCGGTGTGCGGATGCGCCCAGTAGGTACCCGCGTCCGGCACCGAGAACTTGTAGGTGAACTCCGCACCGGCCGGGATGTTCGGGGTGGCCGGCATGGCGCCGTCCATGTTGTTCTGCAGGGCGATGCCGTGCCAGTGCATCGAGGTGGGCTTGTCGAGTTTGTTGGTGACCGCCACCTGGAGTTCATCGCCGACGTTCGCGCGGATCACCGGAGCGGGAATGGTGTTCGCGTAGCCGAGGGTGTTGACCACCCGGCCGCCCAGGTCGACGGTCACCGGTCCGGGGGTCAGTGTTGCGGTGACCATCCGGCCGGTGTGCGGACGCGCCGACTCGGCGGCCTGGATCGCCGCGTCCAGGCTCGACGGCACGCCCGTCGGCTGGGTCTGCAGTGGTTCCGCCGTGGTGGCCGTGCGACCGCACCCGGTGAGCGCGGCGCCCGCGGCGATCGTGGTGGTGGCTATGAATGCACGCCTGCTGAACTGCCGCCGACCGAGATTGGATTCCACCGTCATGTCCGTTCCGTCACCACCGCGAGTTCGGCCTCGCAGTTCCCTCGGGATTTCGTACACCCGCGCCCCGCGCCGCGACTTGAAATCGCCATATTGACGACGGCGGCAAGTCCGCTCCGGGGGGCGCGGATCCACCCCGACTTGGAGGTCTTCATCACCTCCGTTCGCCGTGGCTGATGTGACACACGGGGTTTAGCTCGCGTCGGGCGCGGGAAGAAGCCCTAGGTGTCATTTGCCCCCATCGCCCTCGAGCCGGCCCTGCCGACCGCTCGGGGACCGTTGTCGATGGCTGTGCTGGATCTGCTCACCGAGCGCGCTCCGCGCACCCACCTCAACCGCATCGAAGCCTCGATCCACGACTCCGATCCGTACGGGATCGACGTCCAACTGACGCTGTACGTCTGCTACGAGCTGCACTACCGCGGCTTCGCCGGGGTGGACGACGGCTGGGAGTGGAACCCCGGTCTCCTGCACCTGCGCGCCCAACTCGAGGACGCGTTTCTGAGCGGCGTGCAGCGCGATGTCGGCGAGATCGAGACGGAAGCAAAGGCCGACTCCGAGATGGAACGCCTGTCGATCGAACCGATCGACGGATCCGGACCCTCGTACTTCCTTCGCTCGCAGGGCACCTGGGAGCAGATGTGCGAGTACTTCGTGCACCGCTCCCTGTACCACCTCAAGGAGGGCGATCCGCATGCCTGGGCCATCCCCCGGCTGATCGGGCAGGCCAAGGCGGCCTTCGTCGCCGTCGAGTTCGACGAGTTCGGCGGCGGCCACGGGGATCAGGTGCATCAGCAGTTGTTCGCCGACCTCATGCTCGCCGCGGGCCTCGAAGCCAACTATCTCGGCTACATCGACGTGGTGCCTGCCGAAACCCTTGCCGTGGTGAACCTGATGTCGTTGTTCGGCCTGCATCGTGCCCACCGGGGCGCAGTGATCGGCCACTTCGCTTCCACCGAGATCACCTCGTCGCCGGGCTCACGGCGGTTGGTGGACGCACTCGAGCGGATGGATGCCCCCGAGGCGTGCGTTCGGTTCTACCGCGAGCACGTGGAGGCCGACGCGGTGCACGAACAGGTGGTGCGCACCGACGTGGTCGGGGATCTGGTTCGCCGCGAGCCCACGCTGGACCGCGATGTGGTGTTCGGCATCCGTGCCCACGAGGCGGTGGAGAGCCGGTTGGCCGATCACCTGATGCGGTGCTGGCGCTCCGGTGAGACCTCGCTACGCCGGCCGCTGGGCTGAATCCTCGCCGCGACGTCGGCGGCGGTGACTGGTGTCGCACAGCGGATAGCTCTTGCTGCGCCGGCAGGTGCAGATCGCGACCATGAACCGGTCGGATTCGACCACGGAGCCGTCCGGCAGTTCGATTCGCGCCGGTCCCTCGACCATGACCGGCCCATTGGCCACGATCCGTACCGCCCGTACCTCGTTGGCGCTCATTGCTTCTGGGCCCGGATCACCACGAGCCTCTCCTCGCGACGGCCGACCGGCAGCCGGCCGGTGCTCTCCAGCCAGGCGGCACGCGCGTGCAGTACCGGACCGAACGGGATCAGCTGCGTCAGCAGCACTTCGGTGCGAAGACCGCGGCGTCGGAGTCGACGGACCGTCTGGTCGGCGTCGGCGAATTCCGACTGCACGATCAGCATGGTGCCGCCGTCGTCGAGCAGTGCCGGAGCCACGCCACACAGCGGATCGAGTACCAGCCGCCCGTCCATACCCGCATTCCAGGCCCAAGCCGGTCCCACCGCACCGGGGATCGCCTCGAGATGAGCGTCGGGACCCGTTGGCACATAGGGCGGATTGGACATGACGAGGTCATACGGGCCGGCCCGCAGCGCGGATTCCCAACTGCCCAGCCGGGTATCGACGGCGACATCGGCCGCCACGGCGTTGGCCCTGGCGCAACGCACCGCATCCGGGCAGATGTCGAAGGCGGTGACGTGCCGGGCGCCCAGGCGCGCGGCGGTGATGGCCACCACACCGCTTCCGGTGCACAGATCGAGAACGGCCCGCCCGCGAACCGTATTGGTCTGTTGCATGGCCTCGATCAGGAGCAGCGAATCATGCTGTGGGGCATAAACACCGGAACCCGCGGCGATTGGCTGCCGCAGGTCGGGATACAGGATGGTCAACATTGGCCTTTCGGGAATCCTGCGCCGCTGTGCTGCGCAGTCGCTTGGGATAAATGCCCGAATTGGGCTTTGCTAAACCCACTTGGTCTCCGCCTGCTCCCAGGCGCCGCGTTTGGCGGGCCCACCTACCGGGAAGTTGAGTCCCAGTGAAAGCTTGCGAAATCCCCGCCCCGAGGCCTCAGTCCGGCGGCTCCTGATCGGGGCTGGCCTGCACATCGGGCGTCATCTCACCGATGGACTTTCTGCTGTCCCGCGCCTTGCCGACGGCGTCGCTTTTCGGCGCGCCCTGCTGGTCGTCGGTGTAGTCGGCGAGATCATCCTCGTCTGACGTCGGGTCGGTCATGGGCGACGGGGTAGCCCGGCAGCCACCATCTCAACCGCACCAGACCGGCATCGGTGCGTGACTACCGTGGGCTCGCAATCGCTAGACGCCTTCCTGGACAACAGGAGATCGGCCCAGGGCCCGTCGACGCGGAGCCTGTTCAGCAGCCCGGCGGCTCTACAACCGGTCGCGCACCGCCGCGGACAGCCGTGCGCCGTCGGCCTTGCCTGCGGCGATCGCGGTAGCCGCCTTCATCACCAGCCCCATCTGCTTGGTCGACGGCCGCTCCCCGATCTCCTCGGCGACCTGAGCGATCGCGGTATCCACCACGTCGGCCACCTCCGCCTCGGTGAGCGGGGTCGGCAGGTACTCGTCGATGATGCGGGCCTCGGCGTGCTCCTCGGCAGCCAGCTCGCCCCGGCCGTTCTGGGTGTAGATCTCGGCCGCCTCGCTGCGCTTCTTGGACTCCTTGGCCAGCACCTTGAGCACGTCCTCGTCGGTGAGTTCGCGCGCCGCCTTGCCGGAGACCTCCTCGGTCTGGATCGCCGCCAACAGCATGCGCAGCGTCGCCGTACGCAACTTCTCCTGGCTTTTCATCGCCTCGGTGAGATCGGATCTGAGCCGGTCTTTGAGCTCCGCCATGGGGCAGACGCTACCGGTCGAAGATCGCAGAACGTTGAGAAATACCCCGCGCGCCGACAGGATGGGCTGATGAGCATCGACGTCGGGGGCGTCGGCCGGTGACCCAACCACCCGCCGGCCCGCCGCAACCACCGGCCGGCTGGCCCGGCCAGCCGCCGCAGCAGCAGCGGCCGGCGTATCCGCCGCCCGGTTACCCGCCCCCGGGATATCCGCCTGCCGGCTATCCCCCGCCGGCGTACCCGCCACCGGGGTATCCGCCCCCCGGCTATCCCCCGCCGGGGTATCCGCCGACGGGCTACCCGCCGCCCGGCTACGGCGCCCCGATGTCCTGGGCACCCAAGCCGGGTGTCATCCCGCTGCGCCCGCTGTCGTTGAGTGACATCTTCAACGGGGCGGTCGGCTACATCCGCGCCAACCCGAAGGCGACGCTCGGGCTGACCACGATCGTCGTGGTGATCACCGAGGTGCTGGCGCTGCTACTGCAGACCGGCCCGCTGGCGCTCACCGGAAACCTGCGGGTGTTGCGGGGCGAGGCGGCTTCGACCGCGGCGGTGGTCGCATCCTCGCTCTCGGCCGCCGCGGGGGCGCTTGCCACCGTGCTCGCAGCGATCCTGCTCTCCGGCATGTTGACCGTGGTGGTCGGCCGCGCCGTCTTCGGCTCCAGCATCACCATCGAAGAGGCCTGGCACAAGGTCCGCGGCCGATTGCTGGCCCTGATCGGCCTGACCGCTCTGGAAGTCGTTGCGGCCGTGGTCTTGACGACCGTGGTGGTGCTGATCATCGTCGGCGTCGCGTTGGCCGGCAACGGCGTCGTCGCGTTCATCGTCGGCCTGCCACTGGGACTCGGGCTGCTGGCCGGTCTGGCCTACCTGTTCACCGTGCTGACCTTCGCGCCGGTGGTGATCGTCCTCGAGCGTAAGCCGGTGATGGCGTCCATCACCCGGTCGTTTCAGTTGGTGCGCAACCACTTCTGGCGGATCTTCGGTATTCGGCTGCTGGCCTCCGTGGTCGCCGCGGTCATCGCGGGCGCGGTGTCGGTCCCGTTCACCATCGCCGGACAGATCATGCTGACGAGTGCGACCTCGTCGGCGATGCTGCTGTTCGCGGCGGCACTCGGTGCCATCGGCCGGGCCGTGAGCCAGATCGTCACCGCGCCGTTCACCGCCGGCGTCGCGGTGCTGCTCTACACCGACACCAGAATCCGGGCCGAGGCCTTCGACCTGGTCCTGCAGACCGGCGCCGCCGGCGGACCGGCCGCCACCGAGTCCACCGACAATCTCTGGCTCACTCGCTGAGGACCGATCGTCATGCCCGCCATCGACATTGACCGGGAGGCCGCGCGCGAAGCGGCCGAACGCGAGCTGGCCAAGCCGATCTACCCGAAGGCGTCGCTCACCGACCGGATCGGCGAATGGATCGACGAGTTCCTCAACCGCCTGGTCGCCAAGGGCTCCACGGTGCCCGGTGGCTGGCTGACCATCAGCGTGCTGGTCATCCTGGTGTTGGTGGCGCTGATCGTGGGCGTGCGGATAGCCCGAAACACCATGCGCACGAGCCGCTCCGGTGATTACGGACTGTTCGGCGCCCACGAGCTCACCGCGGCCGAACACCGGGCCGCCGCGGAACGGGCCGCCGCCCAGGCCGATTGGCCGGCCGCCATCCGGCACCGTCTGCGGGCGGTGGCCCGACAACTGGAGGAGGCCGGGACACTCAACCCGGTTCCCGGCCGCACCGCCACCGAGCTCGCCCATGACGCCGGTGGACTGCTGCCCGGATTCGCCGGCGACTTCGCTCGCGCGGCAACCACATTCAACGACGTCACCTACGGCGAGCGACCCGGCACCGAGCCGGGCTACCGGATGATCGCCGACCTCGACGAGCGGCTGCGCAGCCACGCCTCGGCGGGTGCCGGCGCGGTACGGGCTGCCGAGCCGGCCGACATCTGGACGCCGATTCGGTGAGCACCGTCACGCAACGCTGGCGCACCGGACGCTGGATCGCCCTGGGCGCCGTGGTGATCACGGCGCTCGCACTGGTCAGCACCTACCTGACCGCTCCGCGGCCGGGCGGCCGGATGGACCCCGTGGCGACCTCCCCCGACGGCGCCCACGCGCTGGTCTCCCTGCTCCGTGAGCACGGGGTCGACGTGGTGGTCGCCCAGACCGTCGCCGACGCCGAGCGGGCCGCCGGTCCCGACACCCTGCTGCTGGCCGCCGAGATCTACCAGGCCCGCACCGGGCAACTCCTGGATCGGCTTTCGGATCTGCCCGGCGACCGGCTCGTGCTGGAACCCACGGCGCGGGCCCGCGAGATGCTGGCCCCCGGCATCAGGATCAGCACCCAGGACATTCCCACCGACGATCCCGGTTGCGACCTGCCCGAGGCGAAGCGGGCCGGGGTGGTCGCCCTCGGCCCGACCGACACCTATCAGAAGGTGGGCGACACCGCATTGACCCGCTGCTACGGCGGGGCGCTGGTGCGCTACGAGTCCGGCGAGCGCACCATCACCGTCGTCGGCAGCGCCGACTTCATGACCAACGGCTCACTCCTGAAAGAGGGCAACGCCGCGCTGGCCATGAACCTGGCAGGCAACCGGTCGCGGCTCATCTGGTACGCCCCGCAGCAGCCGGAGGGTGAATCCGAAGCCGACGCCGAGATCTCCGATCTGATCCCGGACGCGGTGGTGCCGGTCGTATGGCAACTGTGCCTGGTCGTGCTGCTCCTGGCGGTCTGGCAGGGCCGGCGACTGGGTCCGCTGGTCGCCGAGAGACTCCCGGTGGTGGTGCGCGCCTCGGAGACGGTCGAGGGCCGCGCCCGGCTGTACCGTTCGCGGCGCGCCCGGGACCGCGCCGCGCAGGCGCTGCGGACCGCCACCCTGCAACGGCTTTCGCCTCGGTTGGGGCTGGGTCCGAATGCCGATCCGGCCGCGGTGGTGGCGGCGGTCGGCAGGCGCTACGCCGGTGGGGACCAGGCCGCGCAGTACACCCTGTTCGGTCCGCCGCCGATCACCGACAATGATCTGCTCCACCTTGCACACGCGCTCGACGACATCGAAAGGCAGGTCACCCAGTCGTGACACACTCCGCCGCGCCAGTGCCCGCCACGGCGCAACACGATGCCGCCCGCGCGGCGCTGCTGGCCCTGCGCGCCGAGATCGCCAAGGCCGTCGTCGGGCAGGACGCGGTGGTCAGCGGGCTGGTGATCGCCCTGCTGTGCCGCGGGCATGTGCTGCTGGAAGGCGTTCCGGGCGTGGCCAAGACGCTGTTGGTGCGCGCCACCGCGGCCGCGCTGCAGCTGGACTTCAAGCGCGTGCAGTTCACCCCGGACCTGATGCCGGGCGATGTGACGGGCTCGTTGGTGTACGACGCGCGCACGGCCGCGTTCGTGTTCCGGGAGGGCCCGGTGTTCACCAACCTGATGTTGGCCGACGAGATCAATCGCACCCCGCCGAAGACCCAGGCTGCGCTGCTGGAGGCGATGGAAGAGCGTCAGGTGAGCGTCGACGGTGAACCGAGGCCGCTGCCGGACCCGTTCATCGTGGCCGCCACCCAGAACCCGATCGAGTACGAGGGCACCTATCAGCTCCCCGAAGCGCAGCTGGACCGCTTCCTGCTCAAGCTGAATGTGCCGCTGCCGCCGCGGGATCAGGAGATCGCGATCCTGAGCCGGCACGCGCACGGCTTCGACCCGCGCGACCTGTCGGCGATCCGGCCGGTGGCCGGTGCCGCGGATCTGCGCACCGCGCGCGAGGCCGTCCGGCAGGTTCTGGTCGCCGACGAGGTGCTCGGCTACATCATCGACATCGTCGGCGCGACCCGGAACTCCCCCTCCCTGCAGCTCGGTGTCTCACCCCGCGGGGCGACGGCACTGCTCGGCACCGCGCGGGCGTGGGCGTGGTTGTCCGGCCGCAGCTACGTCACCCCCGACGACGTCAAGGCGATGGCCCGGCCCACCCTGCGGCATCGGGTGGCCCTGCGCCCCGAGGCCGAACTCGAGGGCGCCAGCCCGGACGGGGTGCTGGACGGCATCCTGTCGGCGGTTCCGGTGCCGCGCTAGTGATCCTCACCGGCCGCGCCGGTCTGGTCGCCCTGATCTACGTTCTGCCGATCGCGGTGTCGCCCTGGCCGGCAACCACTTTCGTGCTGATGCTGGCCACACTGGTCGCCGGGGTACTCGTCGACGTGCTGCTGGCGGGCAGCCCGCGCGCCCTGCGCTTCACCCGATTCGGGGAGACCGCGGCGCGACTGGGCCAACCGGTCGAGGCGCACCTACGGGTGCACAACGAGGGCTCCCGCCGGTTCCGCGGCATGCTGCGCGACGCGTGGCCGCCCAGTGCCTGCGCCGAGCCACGCAGCCTTGCGCTGGTCATCGGCGCCGGCCAGCCCACCACCGTCACGAGCGTGCTGAATCCGCTGCGCCGCGGCGATCAGGAGTCGGCGGTGGTGACCGCCCGCTCGATCGGGCCGCTGGGCCTGGCCGGAAGGCAACGCTCACATCCGGTGCCGGGCCGGATCCGCATCCTGCCGCCGTTCCTGTCGCGAAAGCACCTGCCGTCCCGGCTGGCGAAGCTGCGCGAGATCGACGGCCTGTTGCCGGTGTTGATCCGCGGCCACGGAACCGAATTCGACTCGCTGCGCGAGTATGTCGACGGTGACGACGTGCGCTCCATCGACTGGCGGGCCAGCGCCCGCCGGGCCGATGTCGTGGTGCGCACCTGGCGTCCCGAGCGCGACCGCCGCGTGGTCATCGTGCTCGACACCGGGCGGACGTCGGCCGGCCGGGTCGGGGTGGATCCCACCTCCCGTGACCCCGGCGGCTGGCCCCGGCTGGACTGGTCGATGGACGCCGCGCTGCTGTTGGCGGCCCTGGCGTCGCGGGCCGGTGACCATGTGGATTTCCTTGCTCACGATCGGGTTTCGCGTGCCGCCGTGTTCGGCGCCTCGCGCACCGAGCTACTGGCGCAGCTGGTCGAGGCCATGGCCCCGCTGGAGCCGGCGCTGATCGAATCCGACGCCACCGCGATGGTGGCGGCGGTGCAGCGCCGGGTCCGCCGGCGGGCCCTGGTGGTGCTGCTGACGGATTTGAACGCCTCGGCCCTGGACGAGGGCCTGCTGCCGGTGTTGCCGCAGTTGTCCAGCCGGCATCAGGTGATCGTCGCCGCGGTCACCGATCCCCGCGTCGACCAGTTGGCGGCGGGCCGCGCCGACGCCGCGCAGGTCTACGACGCCGCGGCGGCCGAGCAGGCGCGCAATGACCGACGCGCCATCGCATCCCGGCTGCGGCACAGCGGTGTCGAGGTGGTCGACGCGCCGCCCGATGAGCTGGCGCCCGCGCTGGCCGATCGCTACCTGTCGATGAAGGCCACCGGCCGGCTCTGACCGCCTCAGCGCGTCGGGACCACGTCCGGGGCGTCCTCGATGTCGCCGGTCTCGCCGGCCCGCACCGCCCGACGCCCGAAATAGATCACGTAGGCCAGGAAACCGGCCTCGGCCGCGAGCCCGATGCCGATCCGCATGAAAGTCGGCAGCGGTGACGGGGTGACCATCGCCTCGATCAGCCCCGACACCAGCAGCACGACGACCAGGCCGACCGCGGCCGCGACCACCGCGCGACCCTGTTCGGCCAGGACCTGCCCGCGGGGCCGCTCACCCGGCGCGATCACGGTCCAGCCCAGCCGCATGCCGACCGCGCCGGCCAGGAACACCGCGGACAGCTCGAGCAGGCCGTGCGGGATCAGCAGGCCGAACAGCACGTCGGCCTTGCCGGCCTGGAACATCAGGCCGCCGATCACGCCGAGATTGGCGGCGTTCTGGAACAGCACCCAGGGGATCGGGATGCCCAGCAGGATCGAGAAGGCGATGCACTGGGCGGCCACCCACGAGTTGTTCACCCAGACCTGCAGCGCGAACGATCCGGCCGGGTTCTCGCTGTAATACGACGCGAAGTCGTGGTTGACCAGTTGCTCGATCTCGGCCGGGGTGCTCAGCGCGGATTGCACCTCGTGGCTGCCCGCCACCCAGAACCCGATGGCGAGCACGACCGCGAAGAACAGCACGGCCGTCGCCAGCCACCACCGCCAGGCCCGGTACGCGACGACCGGAAACGACACGGTCCAGAACCGGGCGAACTCGCTCCACAGCGGGGCGTGCGCTCCGGTGACCGCCGACCTGGCCCGTGCCACCAGCGTCGAGAGCCGGCCGACCAGCACCGAATCCGTCGACGCCGACCGCACCATCGACAGGTGGGTGGATACCCGCTGGTAGAGCTCGACGAGTTCGTCGATCTCGGCGCCGGACAGCTCGCGGCGGCGCTTGACCAGCTCGTCCAGCCGCTTCCAGGTGTCGCGGTGCGCCACGACGAAGGCGTCGACATCCACCAGGCGATCCTAGTTGGGTCATGGCCGGACCCTGGCGCGTCGTCGCGGGTAGCGTGAGTCGTTATGGCTGCGGCGCCCGAGACGGTGGTGACCGGGGACGCGGTCGTCCTCGATGTGCAGATCGCCCAACTTCCGGTGCGTGCCGTCGGGGCGTTGATCGACATCGTGGTCGTGGTGCTCGGCTACATCGTCGGAGTGATGTTGTGGGCGGCCGCGGTGACGCAGTTCGACGACGCACTGAGCGCGGCCACCTTGATCATCTTCACGGTACTGACGCTGGTGGGCTATCCGATCGCGATCGAGACCGCCACCCGGGGACGGTCGCTGGGCAAGATGGTGATGGGCCTTCGGGTGGTGTCCGACGACGGCGGCCCGGAACGTTTCCGCCAGGCCCTGTTTCGTGCCCTCGCCGGTTTCGTCGAGATCTGGATGTTCTTCGGCGGGCCGGCGGTCATCTGTAGCCTGTTGTCGGCCAAGGGAAAACGGATCGGTGATGTGTTCGCCGGCACGGTGGTGATCAGCGAGCGCGGCCCCAAGCTACCGCCCCCGCCGGTGATGCCACCGGCGCTGGCATGGTGGGCGGCCTCGCTGGAACTCTCCGGCCTGAGTTCGGAGCAGGCCGAACTGATCCGCCAGTTCCTCTATCGCGCGCCGCAACTGGCCCCGCGGGTTCGCGACGAGATGGGTTACCGGATCGCCACCGACGTGTCCGCGCGGATCTCACCGCCACCGCCGCCCGGCGTGCCGCCGCAATACGTGCTGGCCGCGGTGCTTGCCGAACGGCACCGCCGGGAGTTGGCGCGACTGCGGCCGGCCGGGCCACCCGCCGGGTCGGTGCCGCCGCCACCGCCGCCGACGACGATGCCCGGCCCCCCGCCGCCGGACCCGGGATTCGCCCCGCCCGCACCGGCGCCCGCGCCGACACCGCCCGGATCGGGGTTCGCCCCACCGCTCTAATTGAATGTCGCCGTGAGCACTCCGACGTCGATGATGATCAGGGCCCAGGCCACCAGCGGCACCAGGTATCCACGCCGATGCCCGGCGGTGAAGATCGTGACGACGACCGTGGCCACGGCGATCACCGGCGGGGCGTAGGTCAGCAACCCGTACACGAAACCGCTGGGCTTCGGGCAGTTCGCGGTGCTGCAGGCAGCGGTGCCCATCACCGCGCCGATGGCGAACAGTTCCACCGCCGCCGCGCCCAGCACCGTCGACAACGCGAGAATCCAGTTCAGCCAGCGCCGGGACCGGGGCGGGGAATCCGACCGGGTATCGCTCGACGCACTGGCCCGTGAAGTAGTCATGTTCCCCGGACTACCCGCGGCCCGCGACCAACACACCCGTCAATCAGTCGCCGGCTGCACCCAGCCGGCGCCGCAGGGCGTGCAGCGGGTCGTCGGCGTCGCGGCGGCCGCGGGGACCCGGACCCTCGGGTGCGACGAACACGTCCCGTCGGGTCCATTCGCGTACCGCCCACCGTTCGGCGATCGCCCATTTGCCCTCGCGGCGCTCCATCAGGTCGACGTAACGAACGCCGGTGGTGAAGTTCAGTCGTTCGTGCTCGCCCCAATGTGCGGCGTTGCAATAGGTCTCGCTGATCGCCCGGTCGGCGCCGACGAACTCGACGTGGTGGTTGCCCATCATGTGCATCGAGCCGGTGAGGTGTTGCAGATTCCTGCCCAGCCACCGCACGAAGTCGTCGACACCGCCGTCGAAGCCGGTGTGATGGTCGACGGCGTCGGGGTGGTAGGCGCTTCGCACCAGATCCAGGTCGAGCCGATCGACGCCCCGGCAGTAGGAGCTCACCACCTCGCGGATCGCGTGCAGATCCACGAGTCGCGCGGCTAGTTCGGACACCGGGGTCCCCTAGGCGCCGATCCAGTTCCCGTGGAATCCGTACGGCACCCGCCGCGGTAGCCGGACCCGGGCGACCGGGTCACCGACGAAGTCGGAGGCGTCCAGGATCACCAGGTCGCTGCCGTCCCGGGTCGGGTCGTAGACGTAGCCGAGGTACCAGCCGTTGCTCTCGTCGGCGGGACCGGACGGCGACGGCACGAAGGCGAACTCCCCGGGGCCACCGGGGGCATCCGGTGTGCCGAACCGATGCTCGACGGCCGCTCCGGTATCGAGGTCATGGCGCACCAGGCTGGCGTCGCCGACCGAGACCGAATAGCGGGCCCGCGAGCCGGCCAGCCGGTCGTCGATACGCGGAAACTCCACCGCTCGGTCGTCGAGCTGACGCTCGCGCACCGTGCCGTCGGCCAGGTCGACGGTCCAGTCCCACAGCGCCCCACTGGCCTCGAAGCCGCCGTTGTCCCGCCACAGCTCGGGGTATCGGACCGCCTGCAACACGATCGATTTCCCATCCGCACCGTCGTAGGCGTTGGCGACGTGGAACACGTAGCAGGGGTCGATCTCGAACCAGCGCACCTCGCCGAACGGGTCGTCGCGGCGCAGCACTCCCAGGCGGGCGCCATAGTCGTCATCCCAGCGGAACGGCATGTCGCCCTTGCCGTTCGCGGCGACCTCGAGGTTGAAGACGATCGGCAGGTCCATGAAGATGACGTGACCCTCGGTGAGGGCGAAGTCGTGCATCATGGTCAGGGCCTTGACCTCCAGGGGCCGGTTGACGGTCAACTCGCCGTTGGCGTCGACCCGGTGATAGGTCACATGCGGCTGAAAGAGGTTGCCGTATCCGAAGAAGTGCAGCTCCCCGGTGGTCGGGCAGATCTTCGGGTGCGCCGTCATCGAGTCGTCGAGCTTGCCGCCGAAGTCGTAGCAGCCGACCGTCTCCAGGTCGTTGGTGATCTCGTAGGGCAGCGACGATTCCACGAGCGCCAGCGTCTTGCCCGCGTGGTTGACGATGTGGGTGTTGGCCACCGCCGCCCGCAGGTTCCGGGTGCCGTCGGGGTTGTAGAGCGGGAACGGCTTGTCGAAGCTGTCGGTGCGCACCCAGCGGTTGCGGTACCACTTCGCGGCGCCGCCGGAGATGCGCACCCCGTGGATCATTCCGTCGCCGGCGAACCAGTGGCCGACCGGTTTGCGCGGATTGGGCCCGTTGCGCAGGTACCAGCCGTCGATCTCCGGCGGGATGGCGCCCTCGATCGGTAGGTTGTGCTCGGTGATCTCGTCCGGCACGGGCGCGTAGTTGCCCACCTCGAAGAACTGTCCGGCGCTAGGCAGGTTGGCGGAGTCGGTTGTGACGTCGGTCATGCCATTACTGTGACAGTCCATAGCTGACATGTCAAGAGTGAAATATTGGCGGCGGCGCGCCGATTCAGCCCGTCGACATTCCAGTAGTGACATGTCAGTTCTACGATGGGCGGGTGAGTCTCCGGTATGCGGCACTCGGCTTGCTGGCCCAGCAACCTGGCAGCGGGTACGACCTGCTCAAGCGGTTCGAGAATTCGATGGCGAACGTGTGGCCGGCGACGCAGAGTCAGCTCTACGGCGAGTTGAACAAGCTGGCCGACGCCGGCCTGATCGAGGTCGGCGACATCGGCCCGCGGGGGCGCAAGGAGTATCGCGTGACCGAGGCCGGGCGGCAGGACCTGCTGCGCTGGCTGACCGATCCCGGTGCCGATCCGCCGTTCCGCAGCGCCGGCCTGCTGCGCATCTTCCTGCTCGGCGAGATGCCCCCCGACCAGGCGCGGCAGTACCTCGAGGCGTTCGCGCACCATGCCGACGCCGAGTTGGCCCGCTACCAGACGATGCGCGACACCATCCCGTGGCGCGAAAGCGACGCGGACTTCTACGCCAGGGCGGCGCTGGAGTTCGGTATCCGCCGGGAGGCGATGGAGGCCGACTGGGCCCGGTGGCTACTCGAGGAGACTCACCGCCGATCCGCCGACTGAACGTTGCATCGCGATAGTTTCCGATATATCGTTACAGTATCGGAAGCGTAGTCAGCGCTTTCTGTCGCAGAGAGAGAAGCCCCCATGGATACACCATTTCCCCATTTCAACGGCCCGCAACGGGGCCACCCCGGCTTCGGCTTCGCGCCGCCCGGACCCGCACGTCGGCACGCCCGCCGGCACTTTCGTGAGCACCTTCACGAGCAGATGGCCGCCGGCGGCCCCCCCGGGATGGGCCCGGGCGGCTTCGGCCCCGGGTTCGGGTTCGGTCCCGGCTTCGGCCCGGGGTTCGGATTCGGCCCCGGTGGACGGGGAGGCCGCCGCGGACATGGCCGCGGGCGGGGCCGGCGCGGCGACGTCCGCGCCGCCATCCTCGCCCTGCTGGCCGAACGGCCGATGCACGGCTACGAGATGATCCAGGAGATCGCCGAACGCACCGACGGCGTGTGGAAGCCGAGCCCCGGCTCGGTCTATCCCACCCTGCAGTTGCTGGTCGACGAGGGCGTGATCGTCGGCGCCGAGACCGAGGGCAGCAAGAAGCTTTTCGAACTCACCGAGGAGGGCCGCGACGCCGCCGAGAAGATCGCCACCCCGCCGTGGCAGGAGATCACCGAGGGCATCGAGCCGGGCCACCGCAACCTGCGGGCCGCGGTGGGCCAGCTGTTCGGGGCGGTGGCGCAGTCCGCGCACACCGCCAGCCCCGAACAGCAGCAGCGCATCGTCGACATCGTGAACAACGCGCGCCGCGAGATCTACCAGATCCTCGGCGAGTCCGAGTAACCGAGCAACTGGGCTGGGCCGAGGTCGCTAGACCTCCACCCAGTCCAGCGTGCGCTGCACCGCCTTGCGCCAGCCGGCGTAGCCGGCGGCGCGCTGCTCCTCGCTCCACGACGGCGACCACCGCCGGCTCTCCTGCCAATTGGCCCGCAGGTCATCGGGATCCGCCCAGAAGCCGGTCGCCAGGCCCGCCGCGTACGCCGCCCCGAGCGCCGTCGTCTCGGCCACCACTGGGCGCACCACGTCGACGCCCAGCACATCGGCCTGGATCTGCATGC
>JAGQTW010000155.1 GCA_020438785.1 Mycobacterium sp.
GGCAGCGGCACGAACTCGGTGAAGCCGCCCGTGCGGTCCTGGATGCCGCGCAGCACGTTGAGGTGCCCGACCCAGTGCCGCGGGGTGTCGACGTGGCCGTACATCATCGTCGAGCTCGAGCGCAGGCCGACCTCGTGCGCGGTGCTGACGATCTCGACCCACAGCGAGGTGGGCAGCTTGCCCTTGGTCAGCACCCAGCGCACCTCGTCGTCGAGGATCTCGGCCGCCGTGCCGGGGATGGTGTCCAACCCGGCCTCGCGCAGGCTCTCCAGCCACTCCCGGACGCCCAGACCGGCCCGGGTGACGCCGTTGGCGATCTCCATCGGCGAGAACGCGTGCACGTGCATCGAGGGCACCCGGGCCTTGACCGCGCGAACCAGATCGGCGTAACCGGTGACGGGCAGTTCCGGGTCGATACCGCCCTGCATGCACACCTCGGTCGCCCCGGCGACGTGCGCCTCCCACGCCCGGTCGGCCACCTCCTGGGTCGACAGCGAGAACGCATCGGCATCGCCCTTGCGCTGGGCGAAGGCACAGAACCGGCAGCCGGTGTAGCAGATGTTGGTGAAGTTGATGTTGCGGTTCACCACGAACGTAACGTCGTCGCCGACGGTGTCGCGGCGCAGCGAATCGGCAAGGGCGGCAACGGCATCCAGGGCCGGGCCGTCGGCGGTGGCCAGCGCCAGATATTCGTCGTCACTGCAGCCGCCGGGATTTCGCTCGGCGGAGCGCAACGCGGCCATGACGTCGGTGTCGATGCGCTCGGGCGCGCGGGCGGCCAGTTCGCCGACCCGGTTGCGGATCGACTCCCAGTCCCCGAAGGCGTCACCGAGGTCGCTGCGGGTCGCCGTACGCCGCCCCTCGGTGTCGATGGCCGAGTGAAGATCGGTGCGCCCCAACGACTCCGCGGCCTCGTCGGGCTCCTGCCACGGCCGGCCCACCGGGTTGACGTCGCGCGCCAGGCCGGTGTCCGGGTCGGCCAGCGCCGCGACGTGGGCCTGCACCCGGGGATCGATCCAGGCCGACCCGGCCTGGACGTAGCGCGGTTGCGCGGTCAGCCGCTGCATCAGATCGAAACCGCCCTCGGCGGTCACCGCCGCCAACTCGTCCAGCGCGGGCCACGGCCGTTCGGGGTTGACGTGGTCGGGGGTCAGCGGCGACACCCCGCCCCAGTCGTCGACGCCGGCACCGATCAGGGCCAGACACTCCGCGCGTGACACCAGATTCGGCGGCGCCTGGATCCGCATGCCGGGGCCCAGCACCAACCGTGCCACCGCGACCGTGGCCAGGAAGTCGTCGAACCCGGCGTCCGGTGCGGCCGCCATCGCGGTGTGGTCCTTGGCCCGGAAGTTCTGCACGATCACTTCCTGGATGTGGCCGAACTCCTTGTGCAGCCGCCGGATCGCGTGCAGCGTGTCGGCCCGCTCGGCGAGCGTCTCCCCGATGCCCACCAGCAGCCCGGTGGTGAACGGCACCGACAACCGGCCGGCGTCCGTCAGGGTGCGCAGCCGCACCTCCGGGTCCTTGTCCGGGCTGCCGTAGTGGGCCAGGCCCTTGGTCTCGAACAACCGCCGCGAGGTGGTCTCCAGCATCATCCCCATCGACGGCGCCACCGGCTTGAGCCGGGACAGCTCCGCCCAACTCATCACGCCGGGGTTGAGGTGGGGCAGCAGACCGGTTTCCTCCAGCACCCGGATGGCCATCGCCCGCACGTAGGACAGCGTCGAGTCGTAACCGCGCTCCTCGAGCCACTGCCGGGCCTCCGGCCACCGCGCCTCCGGCCGGTCGCCCAGGGTGAACAACGCCTCCTTGCAGCCCAGGGCGGCACCGTTGCGGGCGATGTCCAGGATCTCGTCCGGTTCGAGGTACATCCCCCGGCCCTCGGCGCGCAGCTTGCCCGGGACGGTGACGAACGTGCAGTAGTGGCAGGTGTCGCGGCACAGGTGGGTGACCGGGATGAACACCTTGCGGGAGTAGGTCACGGGCAGCCGGCCGTTCGGCCCGCGCCTGCCCGCCGAAAGCAATCCGGCATCGCGGACGCGGGCGGCGCTGGCGCACAGGTCGGCCAGGTCCTCGCCGCGGGCGGTCAGGGCGACGGCGGCCTCGTCGACGTTGAGCGCCACGCCGTCGCGGGCCCGGCGCAGCACGCGGCGGATGGCGGCGGCTGACGGCTCCGCGACCCTCGGCGAAACGGCCGGTGTCGGCAGCGGGCTGCTGGGCTGCGGGTTCAGGGCCACTCCCGGTTAACCCGCGACGGCGGCAAAATCATCCGCACATCCCACCATCTGAAACACCGATGACCGACATGCTGCACAGACTAGTACCCGTCGCCGGTTTCGACCGGTGTCGGTGGCCGACCACCGGGCCCGGCCCCCTCAGGCCGGCGGGGCGTCCCGCCGCCACAGCAGCCAGCCGGCCGGACCGGCGCCGAGGACCAGGAATAGCAGCGCCGAGTACGCCATCACACCCGGGCCGCCGAACACGATGTCACCGCCGGGGCCGCCAAGGGTCATGGCGGCAACGGTCACCAGCCACGCCCACAGCGGCAGGGCGGCAAGCCTTTTGGATTCGGTCCAGTATCCGGTCGCCCACACCAGCGCGGCGTTGACCAGACCGGTGATCAGGGCGCTGACCGGGAACGGCACGGTGCCCAGGTAGATCGGCAGCAGCAGCGCGCCGGTGACCGCGGAGATCACGCCGTCGATGGTCAACAGCACCAGCACCACCATGCGGATAGCCGGGTCGGCGTCCGCCCGCACGGGTCCGTTCACCGCCACAACCTAGTTGCCCGATAGTTCCAGGCCGGCGAGAAGGTCTGTCTCCCAACCACGTTCACCGACCGGTCCGGGCCGGCCCGCCACCAGCACGTAATGTTCGGCGCCCAGCACCGGCAACACCATCTTGTTCGACAGGCTGAACGCGCGGCCGGTGGGCCCGACCACCACCTGGGTGGCGTGCGCCGACATGGCCGCGACCTTGGCCCCGAGGTGTTCCTGCGCGTCGATCTCCGCGGTGATCTGCTCGTCGGTGAACCCGAACGGCACCTCCCCGGGGGGTCGGATCCAGTCCGCCGGAACGTCCTGCGGCCCGAGCGCCTCCAGCCCGGCGCGAAACGCGCTGACCGCCAGCACGGTCCAGTAGAACTTCGGCACCGCCCAGCGTTCGGCGGCCGCGCGCACGGCCGCCGTGGTGACGCGGTGGGCCTGGATGTGATCCGGGTGGCCGTAGCCGCCGTTCGGGTCGTAGGTGACCACCACGTGCGGCCGGAGTTCGGCGATGACGTCGGCGAGCTGGCCGGCCGCCTCGTCGAGATCGGCGTCGGCGAACCGGGGCCGGCGGCGCGCCGGCGTGCCCGCCATGCCGGAGTCGCGCCAGCGTCCCGCGCCGCCGAGAAAACGCGGCCGGCCCGCCCCCAACTCGCCGAGGGCGGCGGTCAGTTCGCCGATCCGGTAGCCGCCGAGTTGATCGGCCTCGTCGACGGCCAGCCGGGCCCACCGGTCGCCGATGACTTCACCCTCCTCACCGAGGGTGCAGGTGAGCACGGTGACCTCGGCGCCGCGCGCGGTGTAGTGCGCGATCGTCGCCCCGTTGTTGATGGTCTCGTCGTCGGGATGGGCGTGCACGAACAACAGCCGGGGTGTCTGCTGCGAGGCCACGGCGACACCCTACCGACCGGGCAGCGGGTGAACTAGATTCGGGCCGTGAGCCGACGCACCCTCGAATTCGGCTGCGCAGTCATGGTGATCGGGCTGCTCGCGGGGGTCGCGGGGGCGATGACGACGGTGGTGTTGCACGCCATCGAACACCTGACTTATCACTACAGCTTCGGGTCGCTGCTGGACGGGGTGACCGGCTCGAGCCCGGTGCGGCGCGCGGTCGGCCCGATGATCGGCGGCGCGCTGGCCGGCTTCGGCTGGTGGCTGCTGCGCCGCCGCACCCGGGTGCCCTCGCTGTCGGCGGCCATCACCAACCACCAGCCCATCCCGCGGCTCGCGATGTCGATCGACGCGGGGTTGCAGATCCTGCTGGTCGGCAGTGGCGCTTCACTGGGCCGGGAGGGGGCGCCGCGCCAACTGGCCGCCGCGTTCGGCGACCTCGGCACCTCGCGGTGGGCGCTGACACCGCGGGACCGCGAGATCCTGCTGGGCTGCGCGGCCGGCGCCGGGCTGGCCGCAGTGTACAGCGTGCCCGTCGGCGGGGCCTTGTTCGCGCTGCGAATCGTGTTGCACACCTGGAACATTCGCGCGGTCGGGACCGCGCTGATCACCTCCAGCCTGGCGGTGGCGGTGGCCGCGTCGGTCACCCATGACGCCGCACCGCTGCACTGGCCGAACCCGGATCTGTCCTATCTGCTGACGACGCTGGCGATCGTGATGTCCCCGCTGGCGGTCGCGGTCGGAACGGGGTTCAACCGGGCGATGGAGCGGGCCCGCCGGCACGCGGTGGTCGACTCGTGGCTGCTGATCCCCGGCATCGCCGCGGCCGGGCTGCTGGTCGGGGTGTGCTCGCACTGGCTGCCGCAGCTGCCGGGCAACGGCAAGAGCGTGCTGACGGTCAGCTTGAACAGTGGGCTCACGCTGGCCTCCGCGGGGGCGATCCTGCTGCTGAAACCGTTGGTGACGGCGATCTTCCTGCGGGCCGGGGCGGTCGGCGGCATGCTGACCCCGGCGCTGGCGACCGGCGCGGCGATGGGCTCCCTGGTGGCGCTGTCGATCAACACGTGGACACCGGTGCATGTCAGTGTTCCCGCGGTCGCGTTGTCCTGCGCGGCGGGCGTGCTGGCCATCACCCAGGGCGCACCGATCTGGGCGGCGCTGTTCGTCTGGGAACTGGCCCGCCCGCCGTTGTGGCTGCTCGTGGTGTTCGTGGCCGGCGCGGGCGCCGCCCACCTCCTCGACGCCGCCATCAAGCGGCGCCGCGCCCCCCGGGGGTCGCCCGCGCCCGCCTGAGCGTCACTGCGCCGTCTTGACCCAGCGGCCCGCGTCGCCGACGATCCCGACCGGCACGGCACCGGTCAGGCTGACGTTCTGCACGCTCGGGCCGGCCGCCACGATCGTGGTGTCCTGCAGGATCGGCAACACCGTCGACATGGCCCACAGCCGCGGCTCCACCGCCGCGATCACCCCGTCGATGCTCTCCGAACCGTCAAGGGCCGCATCGATCTCCGGCTGGATGCTCCGGTCGCAGATGCCGGTGAGGTTCGACGGCGCCTGCACCAGGGCGCCGGTCTCCGGCGCCGGCGCGGGGGTGCCCCTCGGCGCGGGCGGCGGCGGGGCCGGCGGGCCGGGGGTCGACACCGCGGTGGCCTCCAGCGCCGGGCAGCCGTAGCGGGAGGCGAGCAGGGTGGCGAGGTCGCCGCCGGCGGCGTGCCAGCCGACGATCGCGTCGACGCGGTTGTCCACCAGGGCGTCGCCGTAGAGCACCGGCGGGTCCAGGGCCAGCACCGTGGCCGCGATGCCGACGCTGCGCAACTGGTCGGCGGCCGTGTTGGCCACCGCGACCGCGGTCGGGTCGTTGGCCGCGACGCCGATCACCAGGGACAGCGGCTCGCCGTCCTTGCTGATCCGCCCCCGGGTCATCTCCGGCGGCGGCTGCTGGGGCGGGCTCGGCGCGCCGGCCGACGGCGGGGGCGCCACCGGTGACGGGCTCGACGTGGGGTCGATCTGGAAGCCCACCTGCTGCAGCAGTTGCAGGGAGCGCTCGGTGCCGAGGGCGGGCGGTGCGGTGGGCACGTAGCCCGGATCGCTGGGGGCGCGGATCTGCGCCTGCGCCAGCGTGACGGTGTTGTCGCTGCCCGCGCCGACCGCGGCCAGCAGGTCGGTGTCCAGCAACCCCAGCAGCGCCTTGCGGACCTGCGGGTCGGCGAGCTTGTTCTCCTGGGCGCGCAGGGTCAACTGCAGCACCCGCGGGGTGTTGATCCGGTTGGTGCGCACGTCCGGGATGGCCGAGAGCTGGGCGAACGCCGCCGCCCCGCCGTGCACCTGGGCCACCTGGGTGTCGCCGTTGCGGATCGAGTCGGCCAGCGCGGCCGGCGCCCCGGCCCGGCGGAACAGGATCTGGTCCGGTGCGGCCGGCACTCCCCAGAACCGGTCGTTGCGGGCGAGCAGGATCTCGTCGCGCTGCGGGTCGATGTTGTCGACCCGGAACTGGCCCCCGGTCACCGGCAGCGCCCGGACCAGGCCGGCCGGGAATCCGCCCGGCACGTCCTTGACGATGTGCGCGGGCAGCAGGTCGTTGAACAGCTCACGCCAGGCCGGGTAGGGCTGGGAGAACGTGACGACCGCGGTCTTGCCGCCGTCGATCGACTGGACGCCGGTGATCAGGTCGTAGCCGGCCGGATCCACCACCCCGGGCTGGCTGACCATCTGCCGCCACAGATACCAGAAGTCGTCGGCGGCGATCGGTGCGTTATCGGTCCACGACGCCTCGGGCCGGATCTTGTAGGTGACGGTGAACGGGTCGTTGCTCGTCACGTCCGCCGAGATCAGCAGCGTCGGATCCATCTCCCAGCGCGAGCCGGTCGAGGTCGACGAGTCCGGGACCGGCCGGAACGAGCTGGGCAGCACCAGGGCGCTGATCGCGGCGTTGACCGGGGACTGGTCGGACATCAGGTGCGGGTTGAACCCGGCCCCGATCGAGTCGATCCCCATGATGATCTGGGTGGCCTTCGGCGGCGGCGGGGTCGGGCTCTGGGAGGTCTCCGTGCTCTGCGGTGCCGGCGGCGGACTCACCGTGCAGCCCGCGGTGGACAGCAAGGCCAGCACCGTTCCGAGGGTGAGCAGGCTGCGGAACACCGGGGGCACGCCGATCAGCGTATCGACCGCCCGGGTGATCCGGTCATCCTCGCGCCTTGGCCCGGGCCTTGGCCCGCGCCCGGCTGGTGGCGTCCAACTCGACCTTGCGCACCCGAACGATCTCCGGCGTGACCTCCACGCATTCGTCCTCGGCGCAGAACTCCATCGCCTGTTCGAGCCCGAGTTCGAGCGGGCGGGCGAGCGTCTCCATCACGTCGGCGGTCGAGGAGCGCATGTTGGTGAGCTTCTTCTCCCGGGTGACGTTGATGTCGAGGTCCTCGGCCCGCGGGTTGATGCCCACCACCTGGCCCTCGTAGGTGTCGTCGCCGGGCTCGACGAAGAACTGGCCGCGATCGGCGAGCTGGATCATCGCGAACGGGGTGACGGTGCCGCTGCGGTCACTGACCAGCGAGCCGGTGTGCCGGGCCCGGATCTCCCCCGCCCACGGCCGATAACCGTCGAACACCGCGTTGGCGATGCCGGTACCGCGGGTCAGCGTCAGGAAGTCGGTGCGGAATCCGATCAGCCCGCGGCTGGGCACGATGAAGTCCATCCGGACCCACCCGGCGGCGTGGTTGGTCATCTCCTCCATGCGGCCCTTGCGGGCGGCCATCAGCTGGGTGATCGCACCGACGAACTCCTCGGGGCAGTCGATGGTCATCGCCTCGAACGGCTCGTGCAGCTTGCCGTCGATGGTGCGGGTGACCACCTGCGGCTTGCCGACGGTCAGCTCGAAGCCCTCCCGGCGCATCTGCTCGACCAGCACGGCCAGCGCTAGTTCACCGCGGCCCTGCACCTCCCAGGCGTCGGGCCTGCCGATGTCGACGACCTTGATGGACACGTTGCCGACCAGTTCGGTGTCCAGCCGGTTCTTGACCATGCGGGCGGTCAGCTTGTGCCCGGACACCTTGCCGGCCAGCGGCGAGGTGTTGGTGCCGATGGTGACCGAGATGGCGGGTTCGTCGACGGTGATCCGCGGCAGCGCGTGCGCGTGGTCGGGGTCGGCGAGGGTGTCGCCGATCATGATCTCGGGAATCCCGGCCACCGCCACGATGTCGCCCGCGATCGCCTCGTCGGTGGCCGAACGCTCGACGCCCTCGGTGACCAGCAGTTCGGTGACCTTGGCGGTGGTGATCACCGGATGGCCGTCGACCTCACGCATCCAGGCCACCTGCTGACCCTTGCGGATGCGGCCCTTGTAGATGCGGATCAGCGCCAGCCGGCCCAGGAACGCCGAGGCGTCCAGGTTGGTCACCAGGGCCTGCAGCGGCGCCTCCGGGTCGCCCTGCGGCGGCGGGATGTGCTCGAGCAGCACGTCGAACAGTGGGTCGAGGTTGGTGCCGTCGGGGTTCTCGCCGTTGGCGGGTTCGGTGGTGCTGGCGATGCCGGCGCGGCCCGAGGCGTACAGCGTGGGCAGCCCGAGCGCGTCCTCGGCGGCCTTCTGGGCCTCCTCGTCGAGGTCGGAGGCCACGTCGAGGAGCAGGTCGTGGCTGTCGGAGACGACCTCGGCGATCCGCGCGTCGGGCCGGTCGGTCTTGTTCACCACCAGGATCACCGGCAGGTGCGCCGCCAGGGCCTTGCGCAGCACGAACCGG
>JAGQTW010000156.1 GCA_020438785.1 Mycobacterium sp.
GTCAGCACCGAGTGCGCCATCCGGCCGAACCCGCCGGCGTTGCCCGGCGACGAGTCGATCTCGATGACCTCGAACGCGTCCCCGAGGCGGTCCTTGAGGGTCTTGAAGCGCTCCGCAGGCACCAGCGGATCGCCGCTGAACCGCAGGCCGAGGGCGCACAACCCCTCGTCGGCGGCGCGCCGCTCGATGACCTTCATCTCCGCTTCCGAGATCCCCGGATCGCGGCGCTGTGCGGCCGTCAGCGGCAGCGGCACCGACGGCTGGCTGAGCACCGGGGCCAGCACGCTGTCGTCGACGGCGGCGGCCAGCGCGAAGCCACCGGAGAAGCACTGACCGATCACCCCGACACCCTTGCTGCCGGTCTTCTCCTTGAGGTCCCGGGCCAGCGCCCGCAGGTAGTGCGAGACGGGGCGATCCTTGTTGGTCGCGAACGCGGCGAACTCCTTGGCGACGCACCCCCGCAACAGAATCGGCACCATCGCGGGGCGAACGGCGGCCGCGCCCGGGGTGCCGTACAGCGACGGGATGGCGACGGTGAAACCGTTGTCCACCAGGTAGTCACCCAACGCGAGCACGCCGGGGTGCGCACCGGGCATCTCGGGGATGAGCACCACCCCGGGACCGGCACCCTTGCGGTACACGTCGTGGGTGAAGCCGGCGGCGCTGAACGGCTCGCACGCCCATCCGGTGAGGTCGGCCTCGGGTGCGGTCATGGTTCTCCCTGTTATCGGCCCGGTACGAGCGGCGGTTGGGTCTGCGTCGCGATGGCCAGCGTACGGAAGTCGTCGCTGCTGCCCGCACCGGTGACGGCGATCTGGGCGGCCCCGCCCGGGCCGGCCAGTCGGGTCGTCCACACCGGCTCGGTGTCCTCGCCGCCCTCGTAGACGATCCACTTCACCCCGTCGAGGTCCTGCGCGCCGGTGGGATACATCGCGGCGTGGATCGACCCGACCAGCTTGGCCTCGTCGGCGTTGCTCTGGGTCAGGCTGAGATACATCTTCGAGGGCGCGATGTAGCCGACGGTGGAGGTGACGGCACGCTGGGTCTGACCGGTCTTGGGGTCGGTCCGGCCGTCGTCGATACCGCCGCGCGAACCGGAGTTGGCCTGCCAGCCCGCGGGCAGCCGCGGCTGCCGGATCGGAATGCCCAACGTGTCTGCGTCCGCCCGCAGGGCGGCCGTCACGTCGTAGGACGGTGCCCTGCCGTCCCCGGGCCCGTTCGGGCGGAACGAGCACATCCCCACCAGGCCCGCGAGCACCACACAGGCCAGCACCAGCGGTGCCAGCGACCAGAACATGTCGCGGCCGTCCTGCAGGAGGCGCGGTTTGGCCGCCTTGGGGCCCGGAGCCGCGTTGCCGGCGACATTGGGGCCCGGAGCCGCGTTGCCGGCGACATTGGGGCCCGGAGCCGCTGGGTCGGACGTCACGACCGTCAGTATCCCAGGTCTGGACCGCCGACCTGCTTCTGGGACAATCTCAGCCATGCCTGATGCCCGTCGCCGCGAAGCACCCGATCGAAACCTCGCCCTTGAGCTCGTCCGGGTCACCGAGGCCGGCGCGATGGCCGCGGGCCGCTGGGTGGGCCGCGGCGACAAGGAGGGCGGTGACGGCGCCGCCGTCGACGCCATGCGCGAGCTGGTCAACTCGGTGTCCATGCGCGGCGTCGTGGTGATCGGCGAGGGCGAGAAGGACAACGCCCCGATGCTCTACAACGGCGAAGAAGTGGGTAACGGCGACGGACCGGACTGCGACTTCGCCGTCGACCCGGTGGACGGCACCACCCTGATGAGCAAGGGCATGCCCAACGCCATCTCGGTGCTCGCGGTGGCCGAGCGCGGCGCGATGTTCGACCCGTCGGCGGTGTTCTACATGAACAAGATCGCCGGCGGACCCGACGTAGCGGACTTCATCGACATCACCTCGCCGATCGCGGCCAACATCCAGCGCATCGCGAAGGTCCGCAAGGCGTCGGTCTCCGACATCACCGTCTGCATCCTGGACCGCCCTCGGCACGCCAAGCTGATGGCCGAGGTCCGCGAGGCCGGAGCGCGCATCCGGCTGATCTCCGACGGTGACGTGGCCGGCGCCATCTCCGCCTGCCGGCCGGACTCCGGCACCGACCTGCTGGCCGGGATCGGCGGCACCCCCGAGGGCATCATCACCGCCGCGGCGATCCGCTGCATGGGCGGCGAGATCCAGGCCACCCTGGCCCCCACCGACGACGAGGAACG
Source organism: Mycobacterium sp. (assembly GCA_020438785.1). Lineage (GTDB taxonomy): Bacteria > Actinomycetota > Actinomycetes > Mycobacteriales > Mycobacteriaceae > Mycobacterium. Next base: position 2,231 of record JAGQTW010000156.1, read on the forward strand.
CCAGAAGGCCATCGACCGCGGCCACGACCTGGACCGGGTGCTCACCACGAAGGATCTGGTCTCCGGCGAGAACGTCTTCTTCTGCGCCACCGGCGTCACCGACGGCGACCTGCTCAAGGGCGTCCGCTACTTCGGCGGCGGCTGCACCACCCAGTCGATCGTGATGCGTTCGAAGTCCGGCACGGTCCGGATGATCGACGCCTACCACCGGCTGTCCAAACTCAACGAGTACTCCGCGGTGGACTTCACCGGGGATACCACGGCCGCGTATCCACTTCCGTAAGAAAGGCAATAGATGACCGACAGTGCTGTTGGTAACGGCGTCGAGGGCGAATACCGCATCGAGCACGACACCATGGGCGAGGTCCGGGTACCGGCAAAGGCCCTGTGGCGCGCGCAGACCCAGCGGGCCGTGGAGAACTTCCCGATCTCCTTCCGCGGGCTGGACCGCAACCAGATCCGGGCGATGGCCTTGCTGAAAGCGGCCTGCGCACAGGTCAACAAGGACCTCGGGCTGTTGCCTGCGGAGAAGGCCGACGCGATCATCGCGGCCGCCGGTGAGATCGCCGACGGCCTGCACGACGAGCACTTTCCAATCGACGTGTTCCAGACCGGCTCGGGCACCAGCTCGAACATGAACGCCAACGAGGTGATCGCGTCGATCTGCGCGCGCAACGGCGTGACGGTGCACCCCAACGACGACGTCAACATGTCGCAGTCGTCCAACGACACCTTCCCCACTTCCACCCACATCGCGGCCACCGAAGCCGCTGTGCGCCACCTGATTCCGTCGCTGCAGGTGCTGCATGAGGCGCTGGCCGCCAAGGCTGTCGAATGGCGCACCGTGGTGAAGTCGGGCCGCACCCACCTGATGGACGCCGTGCCGGTGACGC
>JAGQTW010000157.1:0-1606 GCA_020438785.1 Mycobacterium sp.
TCGGCCAAGATCGGCGAGAAGCTGGAACTGCGCCGGGTGCAGTACTTCGACGGCAACGTCGAGACCTATCTGCACAAGCGGGCCGCCGATCTGCCGCCGGCGGTCGGGGTGCTGGTGGAGTTCGAGGGCGCCGACAACGACGCGGCGCACTCCGTGGCGCTGCAGATCGCCGCGCTGAAGGCCAAGTACCTGACCCGCGACGAGGTTCCCGAGGATGTGGTGGCCAACGAGCGCCGCATCGCCGAGGAGACCGCCAAGGCCGAGGGTAAGCCGGAGCAGGCGCTGCCCAAGATCGTCGAGGGCCGCCTCACCGGCTTCTTCAAGGACGTCGTGCTGCTCGAGCAGCCGTCGGTGTCGGACAGCAAGAAGTCCGTCAAGGCGCTGCTCGACGACGCAGGCGTGACCATCACCCGGTTCGTCCGGTTCGAGGTCGGCCAGCAGTAACCAGGACCTGGACGGCACGCCCACCAATCGTCGCCGCCCATCAAGGGAAAACCCCGCGCCACATCCGGCGATCCCGGAGGCGCGGGGTTTTGCCTTTTTGGGGGCCGAAGCTGTTGCCGGCGTGTCTGCTAGCGTCGGGCCAGTGACCCGACACGTGCACGCTTTTGGTGCCGACGCTCTCGGCGACCTCGACGCCGTCGCTCTGGTCGACGCCCTTCGCACCGGCAAGGTGTCGCGTCCCGAACTGGTCGAGGCCGCGATCGCCCGGACGCAGGCGGTCAACCCGGACCTCAACGGCCTGGCCCACGAGAACTTCGACCAGGCATTGGCGCTTGCCTACGCGGATCGGCCGCATGGCTACTTCGCCGGGGTGCCAACCTTTTTCAAGGACAACGTCGATGTCGAGGGCATGCCGACGATGCAGGGCAGCGACGCCTTCGAGCCGCGCCCCAAGTCGGCCCACGGCGAGTTCGCCCGATTGTTCCTGGCGACCGGGCTCGTGCCGGTGGGCAAGACCCAACTGTCGGAGTTCGGGTTGAGTGCCTCGGCGGAACATCCGCGGCTCGGCGCGGTGCGCAACCCCTGGGACACCGACTACACCGCCGGCGCGTCATCGTCGGGTTCGGGGGCGTTCGTCGCCGCCGGGGTGGTGCCGATCGCACACGCGAACGACGGAGGCGGGTCGATCCGAATTCCGGCCGCCTGCAACGGATTGGTCGGTCTCAAGCCCTCGCGCGGCCGGCTTCCGTCGGACTGGTGGCTGCTGCAGATGCCGGTGAAGCTCGTCACCAACGGCGTGCTAACCCGCTCGGTGCGCGACACCGCCGCGTTCTACCGGGAAGCCGAACTCATCTGGCGTGACCGCCGGTTGCCGCCGATCGGAGCGGTGAGCGGCCCGAGTGATCAGCGGCTGCGGATCGCCGTCGTCACCCAGTCGGTGCACCGGGACAGCAGTCCCGCCGTGCGCGATTTCACGCTGCAGACCGCCGCACTGCTTGAAGGGCTGGGCCATCGCGTCGAGGCCCTCGACCACACCCCCATCCCGCGCTCGTTCGTCGACGACTTCGTTTTGTACTGGGGGTTTTTGGCGATGACGATCGTGCGCACCAGTTCCCGATTGCTGGGGCAGAAGATCGACCGCGACCGCCTCGACAACCTGACG
>JAGQTW010000157.1:1764-3254 GCA_020438785.1 Mycobacterium sp.
CAGCAGATCATCGACCGGCTCTCGGAGTGGGTCGGCTTCACCCCGCTGCAGAACGTGACGGGGGAGCCGGCCATCTCGCTGCCGCTGGCCCAGTCCGCCAACGGGATGCCGGTCGGCATGATGCTGTCCGCGCCGACCGGCCAGGAGCGCAGGCTGTTGGAGCTGGCCTACGAGCTCGAGGCCGCCAGGCCGTTCCCGAAGATCCAGGCGTCAGTCCAGGCCTAGGCTGCTTCAGCTGGGCAGCCGGCGGCCTCGGATGTCGTACGCTGACCGGCATGGAGCTACTACGAAACGTAGTCGTCTTGCTGCACCTGATCGGCTTCGCCGTGCTGTTCGGCGCCTGGGTCGCCGAGGCTGCGGCGCGACGGTTCCGGTTCACCACCCTGATGAACTACGGCATGCTCGTCTCCTTCCTCACCGGCGTCGCACTCGCCGCGCCGTGGCCGGCGGGAGAGGTCATCAACTACCCGAAGGTCGGCATCAAGCTGGTGATCCTGCTGGTCATCGGCGCATTGCTCGGCATCGGCCTGGCCCGCCAGCGGCGCAGCGACCAACCCGTCGCCCGTCCGGTGTTCGCGGCGGTGGGCGTGCTGACGCTGACGAACGCGGCCCTCGCGGTGCTCTGGTAGGACCGGCCAGCCCGACGATCGTCAATTTCGGCGATGAGGCAGGATGGAACCGCCATCCCCACTGCCGCCGGGATGGCACTCTCATGCCAGCAGCCCGAGAACTCCGAGGAGCCTGATGGGGGAACCGACCAGCACCAACGGCGCACAACCGTCGGCGGACCAGCCGCGGGAACTTCGGCCGAAATACTCCCGCGTACTGCTCAAGCTCGGCGGTGAGATGTTCGGCGGCGGGGCGGTCGGCCTGGACCCCGACGTCGTCGCCCAGGTGGCCCGCCAGATCGCCGAGGTGGTGCGCAGTGGCGTGCAGGTCGCCGTCGTGATCGGCGGTGGCAACTTCTTCCGCGGCGCGCAGCTGCAGCAACGCGGCATGGAACGCACCCGGTCGGACTACATGGGCATGCTCGGCACCGTCATGAACAGCCTTGCGCTGCAAGACTTCCTGGAGAAGGAAGGCATCGCCACCCGGGTGCAGACCGCCATCACGATGGGTCAGGTCGCCGAACCCTACATTCCGCTGCGGGCGCGGCGGCACCTGGAGAAGGGGCGCGTGGTGATCTTCGGCGCCGGTATGGGGTTGCCCTACTTCTCCACGGATACGACGGCCGCGCAACGGGCGCTGGAGATCGGCGCGGATGTCGTGCTGATGGCCAAGGCCGTCGACGGGGTCTACACCGACGACCCCCGGGAGAACCCGGATGCGGAACTGCTGACCGAGATCAGCCATCGCGAGGTCATCGACCGCGGACTGCGGGTGGCCGACGCCACCGCCTTCAGCCTGTGCATGGACAACGGCATGCCGATCCTGGTCTTCAACCTGCTGACCGACGGGAATATCGCCCGAGCCGTCGCAGGTGAGAAGAT
>JAGQTW010000158.1 GCA_020438785.1 Mycobacterium sp.
TCCCACTGCTCGCGCTCGGCGGTGATCGGGTCCAGGCCGGTGTCGATGACCCGTAGCCGGTCGATACCCATCGCGTCGGCGGCGGCCGTCACGAACGGCTCCTCGTCGCCGATCCGGATGCCATCGGCGACCCGGGTGATGGTGAACGCCGACAACGAGTCGCTGATCGCCGGGTACATCACCACCGCGTCGGTGTCCACCATCGTGCAGACCGTGTCCAGGTGCATCTGCGCGCGCTCCTGCGCGATCGGCACCGCCAGCACCGTGTGCGCCAGGTCGTCGTCGAACAGGCTGCGCGCCAACGCTTCCGCGCCCGCCGGCGTGGTGCGCTCCCCTACCCCGACCGCCACCACGCCCGGCGACAACAGCAGCACGTCGCCACCCTCCACGGGCGCCGAACGCGACTCGTAGGCCCGCCGCACACCCAGGAACCTCGGATGGTGGGCGTAGATGAGATCGGTCAGCGAGGTCTCGCGCATCCGGGCCGGAAGGGCCAGCGACGGGATCGCCACCCGCGGGCCTATCCAGAACGAGGAGTCGCGGGTGAACAGCAGATTGGGCAGCGGTTCGATGACGAAGTCGGCGCCGTGGTGCATCCGCCGCACCAGCGACAGCTCGCTGCCGGCGATCGGCAATTCGGTGAACGTCATGCCCGCGGTCAGCACGTAGCCGAGATCGGCGGGCTCCAGGGTGCGCAGATACGCCGACAACTCCTGGGCCAGCGGCAGTCCCAGCCGACGGGCGTCGACCGCGGCGGCGATGCCCTGCATTCGCGCGGCCCCGCTCCCCAGGGCCTCGGTCAGCAGGTCGGACATCAGCAGCACTTCGACCCCGCGGGAGCGCAGCAGGTCGGCGAACGCGTCGTGCTCCTCCTGGGCCCGGGCCACCCACGGCAGCCCGTCGAAGAGCAGCTTGTCGTTGTTGCGGGGGGTGAGCCGCTGAAGCTCGGCGCCGGGCCGGTGCAGGATGACCACGCGCAGCGTGCCCACCTCGGAGTTGGAGCCCAGCGTGACCGTCACACAGAGCACCGTATCGCCTGGCTCCGCCCGGCGAACCGCACGGGACCGCAGCCTCACCTGAACTATTGTTGAGGTATGACCGAGCACGAGCTGACCCCCGGCGAGCTCGCCGAGCGCGCCGGGGTGGCGATTTCGGCGCTGCACTTCTACGAACGCGGGGGCCTGATCACCAGCCGCCGCACGGCGGGCAACCAGCGCCGGTATGCCCGCGACACGCTGCGCCGGGTGGCGTTCATCCGGATGTCGCAGCGGGTGGGGATCCCGCTGGCCCGGGTGCGCGAGGCGCTGGCGACGCTGCCCGTCGACCGGGTCCCGACCAGCCGGGACTGGGCGCGGCTGTCGGCCGGCTGGCGCGACGACCTCGAGGAGCGGATCCTGCACCTGCAGCGGCTGCGCGACAACCTGGCCGACTGCATCGGCTGCGGCTGCCTGAGCCTGCGTAGCTGCGCGCTGTCCAATCCGGCCGACGTGCTGGCCGGCCAGGGGCCGGGACCGGTCCGACTTTGACCGACACCCATATATTCGAACGCACGTGCGATAGCCTGGGTGGGTGTCTGTGTCGGTCCAGGGCGCACTCTTCGACCACAGCGAGCGCCGCAGCCTCGGCGCCGGGGCGTGGATCGAGCTGCGGTCCGGTTGGGTCGACGACGCCGACACCCTGTTCGACGAACTGATCTCGGCCGTGCCCTGGCGCGCCGAACGCCGCCAGATGTACGACCGGGTGCTCGACGTGCCGCGGCTTGTCAGCTTCCACGACCTCACCGCCGAACCGGCGCCGCACCCGGCGATCACCCGACTGCGCCGGCGGCTCAACGACGTCTACGCCGGTGAACTCGGGGAACCGTTCACCACCGCGGGAATGTGTCTGTACCGCGACGGCTCCGACAGCGTGGCCTGGCACGGCGACACCATCGGCCGCAGCAGTTCGCAGGACACCATGGTCGCGATCGTCAGCCTGGGGGCTACGCGGGTCTTCGCGATGCGTCCCCGCGGCGGCGGCCCGTCGCTGCGGCTCCCGCAGGGCCACGGCGACCTGCTCGTGATGGGCGGTTCCTGTCAACGCACCTGGGAACACGCGGTGCCGAAGACGAGCGCCCCGAAGGGCCCGCGGATCAGCATCCAGTTCCGGCCGCGCGACGTCCGCTGAATCAACTGCGAATCGCGCGGACGCCGGCGGCCAGCAGAGTGCGGGCCCGTTCGGTGTCCACCTTCTGCACGGGCTTGTCGGGCAGCACGAGGGGATTCGCCGTCACGATCACCTGGTAGGGGCCGAAGTGTGCGGAGTAGTTGTAGACCTCACCGGAGCGCGGCGCGCCGTTGATGACGGTCTGCAGCACCCGGTGCACACCGAGGGTCTTTGCGCCGTCGATCGGCGGCGCGTCGATGACCTCGACCAGACCACGCACCGCGCCGCCGCTGAAGGCCACCTTCTGGCAGTCGGGTCCGGGCTCGGTCACCGGCACCGGCTCGTTGGTCTCGACCGCGATCACGATGAACCGGTTGCCCTGCCCCTCGGCCGACAGCGCCGCCATGTTGCCCTGGGTGCCCGCCGGAACGAGTTGTCCGGTAGCGAATTTCGCGCATCCCGGCGGGTCGAACTTCAGCGAGTCGGGCAGCTTCTGCCCGGCGAGCAGTTTCGGGTCGATCCCCGTCGGCGCCACCTCGGCGATCTTGAAGTCCGGGCCGAAGCTCGATTTCAGCGTCGACACCTTGCCGATATCGGCCTTGGGGGCGGGAGATTCGGCCTTGCCGCAGGCCGCCACCAGACCGACGCACAGCAGTGCGGCGAGCACCCTCGGGTTCGACATCTGCGCCAATGTACCCAACGACCGCGGCATCAGCCGCGCACCGCCGCGACGGCCTTGCCGAGAAGATCGGCGACATAGCCGCCGTCCAGCGGTGGATGGGCCGATCCGGGCTCGGTCACCAGGGTGACGACGGCGACGTGGCCGTCGAGATACGCCTGGGCGGTGTTGGCCTGCCCGCGGGTCTGGGTGCCGGACTCGACCACCGTTCGGGTGGCGACCGTCATGGCGACGGTCTGGGCGCCGTCGATGTGCGGGGCCTCGACCAGGTTGGCCGTCCCGCTGGTGTGGGCGAAGTCCATCGTCCACTGCCCGCACTGATCGGCCAGTGCGGTGACGTCCGGCTTTGCAGAGCCAACCACCACGTACACCGTTCCGCCCGGCCCGGACGCCGACAACCCCCGGGCCCCGGCATCGGTGGGCGCGGGGTCCGCCAGCGCCGCGCACTGCGGCGGTGCCGCAGTCCAACCGGGACCGAAACCCCACAGGCCCGCGGCGCTGACCGGGCCGGCCAGCTCGGCGACCTCATACCCGGCCGGCAGCGCCGGGCGGATCCGTTTGACGTTGGCCGGGTTGACCGTTGGCGCGGCGGGGCCGGTGGAGGGGGCGGCGGGGGTCGCCGGGCCGGGCTGTGACCCGCAGGCGGTCAGCACCACCGGCACCGTCAGGCAGATCACCCACCGCCGCACGCGGGATACCGCTCAGGCGGTCAGCGGTTGAGGCGCCAGATCGCGGTGGACAGCAGCGTCGCGAACGAACACCACAGCGGATACGGGACCAGCGCGACGCCCAGCTTCGGGTCCGCCTCGCCGGCCCGGCGGGCCAGGTCGGCGCTGCTGGCCGCCAGCGCGCCGGCCGCCACCGCCGACAGCCCCAGCTTGTGCGCCTTGAAGAACAGCCAACTCCAGCCGGCGTTGAGCACGAGGTTGGAGCCCAGCGCCGCGGTGTAGGCCCGCGCCTTCGCGTCATCACCGTCGGCGCGGAACCGGTTGATGGCCGAGGCCGACGTCACC
>JAGQTW010000159.1 GCA_020438785.1 Mycobacterium sp.
GACAGCGTGCCGTAGGTGCGCTCGGCCAGGTGCTCACCGCCGACGCTCTCCAGGGTGTCCAGCGCCCGGACGTAGTCGATGTCGTCGTAGCGCTCCCGCCAGCGGCCGAGCACCGCGTACCCGGCCGACACCACCACGTCACGCACCACCTCGTCGTCGGGCACGCGTTGCGACAGCGCCGAACTGCTCAGCCCCACCCGCTGGCGCAGCTCGGCCATGTCGGTGCGGCCCAGACGCTCGCCCAGCACGTACGCCGTCCCCGAGGACGGATGTTCCATGGCGGCGGCGATCCGCAGCAGCGAGGTCTTGCCCGCCCCGTTGGGGCCGATCACGACCCAGCGCTCGTCGAGCTCGACCTGCCAGTCCACCGGGCCGACCAGCACCCGGCCCCCGCGCCGAAGCGAGACTTTCCGGAAGTCGATCAGCAGGTCGGGGTCGACCGCGTCGGGGGAGTCGGGCACCGCACCATCGTGCCGCATTCGGCTGCCGCCGGACGTGCCGGGGCGGCCGGGATCGGCGCCCAGCCGCTGCGGGCCAGCACCGCCCCGGGCGTGAACCGCAACAACAGTTGGACCAGTGGGCCGATCCCGAAGGCGTACAGCACCGTTCCGGGGCCGACGCTGCCACCGAGCAGCCAGCCCCCGGTCAAAACGGTGGCCTCGATGGTGGTGCGTACCAGGCGTACTGAGAGTCCGCTGCGCGCAACCAGCCCCGTCATCAACCCGTCCCGGGGGCCGGGCCCCAGGCCGGCTCCTACGTAGAGCACCGTGGCCAGTGCGTTGAGCAGGACCGCGGCGACCATCAGCGCAACCCGTGCCGGCACGGTGTGCGGCGCGGGCAGGACGACCAGGGCGGCGTCAACGGTGGCGGCGATGACCACGACGTTTGCCACGGTGCCGACGCCGGGCTTGTTGCGCAACGGGATCCACGCCAGCAGGACGAGCACTCCGACGACCGCCGAGGCCACACCGATCGTCATCGGGGTGTGCCGGGACAGGCCCTGGTGGAAGACGTCCCACGGGTCGAGGCCGAGTTCGGCGCGCACCATCATCGCCATCGAGAGCCCGTAGCAGCCGAGCCCGATCAGCAGCGCGGCCGCCCGAACGATCATCGGTGGTCGGAGAAGCGCACGCGAACGGCGTCGAGGTCGCGACGCAGCCGGCGCACGTCGGCGTCGACGTCAGCCCAGTCCGAGGGCATCGGGTTCCACGGGCCCCGGGTGGGATCCTGCAGCGCGCCGAGCCGGCCGGCCAGTCGGGTGAACCAGGTGCTCATGCCGCCCATGTTTCGAGAAAGTGGCTTGTTTTTCAATAGCCAGTTGGTTGATACTGGCATCCAAATGACGGTATCGATCGCGACGCGGGCGCTGGATTCCGAGCTCGTGGCTCGTGAACTCGGCAACTGGCGCACATCCAGCCGGAGCGGCCCCACCTATCAGGGCCTGGCCGACGGGCTCCGGATGCTCATCGTCGACGGCCGGTTGCCGGTCGGCTCGCGCCTGCCCAGTGAACGCGCCCTGGCCGACGCGCTGCGGGTCTCGCGCACCACCGTCACCGCCGCCTACACCGGGTTGCGCGACGCCGGCTATCTGTACGCCCGCCGCGGGGCCCGCAGCACCATCGCCCTCCCACACGCCCCCACCCCGGCAGCCGACGAAGCCGCGGTCACCATCAACCTCGCGGTCGCGGCGCTCGCCGCGCCGGCCAGCGCGGTCCAGGAGGCCTTCGCCGAGGCGGCCCGCCAGTCTGCCCCCTACCTGCAGCACACCGGCCATGACATGAAGGGGCTGCCCGCGCTCCGGACCGCGATCGCCGAACGGTATTGCGCCCGCGGGCTTCCCACCAGCGCGGAGCAGATCATGGTCACCAGCGGTGCACAGCATGCGCTCGCGCTCGTCATGGCCACCTACACCAAGTCCGGAGATCGGGTGCTGGTCGAGCAGCCGACCTACCACGGGGCGCTCACCGCGATCGCCACCGCCGGGGCGCGCGCGGTGCCGGTTCCGGTGAGCAACGAGGGCTGGGATCTCGAGGCGCTGCACACCGCGGTGCGCCAGGTGGCGCCCACGCTGGCCTACCTGGTGCCCGACAACCACAACCCGACCGGCATGTCGTTGCCCGCGGCCGACCGTGATCGGTTGTGCGACGTCATCTCCGAGACCCGCACTCGCACCGTCATCGACGAGACCCTGACCGACGTGTGGCTCGACGAGCCGGTGCCGGCACCGGTCGCCGCCTCGATGCGGGGCCGTGCCGATCTGCTGATCACGGTCGGCTCGATGTCCAAATCCTTCTGGGGCGGCATGCGCATCGGCTGGATCCGCGCCGAACCCGGCGTGCTGGCCACCATTCGCGCCATCCGCCCGTCCATCGACCTGGGCACGTCGGTGGTCGAACAGCTCGCCGCCGCATGGCTTCTCACCGAGCGGGCCGATGACGTGCTGCCGGAACGCCGGGAGATCCTGCGGGCCCGACGGGGCCAGCTGATCGACCTGCTCGCACATCGGCTGCCGGAATGGCGGCCGCTGCCGGGCACCGGCGGAATGTCACTGTGGGTGCAACTGCCCGCCCCGGTCAGTTCGGCGATGTGCGCCTCGGCGTCGCGGCTCGGTGTGGAGTTGCCGCCGGGTCCCCGCTTCGGCGTCGACGGCACCCTGGAGCGGTTCGTCCGGATTCCCTACGTGCTGCCCGAAGAGAAGCTCACCGAGGCAGTCGAACTCATCGCGCGAGCCTGGCACAGTGTCACCGGCTCGGCCACCCCGCAGACCACCGCCGTCGTGATCTGAGCCCGGCTACTCCGGTGGGATCTCCACGCGACGCACCGTGCCGTCGACGGCGTCGGCGGCCTCGATCTCGGCGCGCGTCACCCCGAGGATGAACAGCACGGTGTCCAGGTAGGGGTGGCTCAGCGAGGCGTCGGCGACCTCGCGCAGGGCTGGTTTGGCGTTGAACGCCACCCCCAGGCCGGCCGCGTTGAGCATGTCGATGTCGTTGGCGCCGTCGCCGACCGCGACGGTCTGCTCCATCGGCACCCCGGCCTGCTGGGCGAAGTCCCGCAACGCTTTCGCCTTGCCGGCGCGGTCGATCACCGGTCCGACCACCCGCCCGGTGAGCTTGCCGTCGACGATCTCGAGTTCGTTGGCGGCCACGAAGTCGAGCATCAGCTCGTGCGCCAGCGGTTCGATGACCTGACGGAAGCCGCCGGACACCACCCCGCAGTGAAAACCCAAGCGGCGCAACGTGCGGATCGTCGTCCGCGCGCCTGGGGTCAGCTCGATCTCCTCGGACACCTCGTCGATCACTTCGGCGGGCAGCCCGGCCAGCGTCGCGACCCGCCGGTGCAGCGACTCGGCGAAGTCCAGTTCGCCGCGCATCGCCGCCTCGGTGATGGCGGCCACCGCATCCAGCGCGCCGGCCCGCTCGGCGAGCATCTCGATGACCTCACCCTGGATCAGGGTGGAGTCCACGTCGAAGACGATGAGGCGCTTGGCCCGCCGCTCCAGGCTGTACTTCTCGACGGCGATGTCGACGCCCTGCTCGGCGGCCAACTCGGCGAGGCTGGTCTGCAGTTCGCGATCGACCCCGGGCGGCACCGAGACCCGCAGTTCCAGCCCGGTCACCGGGTAGTCGGACACCCCGCGGATGAAGTCGATGTTCACCCCGAGCGCGGCCACCGCCCGCGCCACCGCGCCGAACGCGGCGGCGCTGATGGGACGTCCGAGCACGACGATGGTGTGCGTCGACGGCTCGCCGATGATGGCGTCGTCGCTGCCCTCGATGGTGACCTCCAGGCCGACCCGGTGAATGGCCTCGGTGACGTCGCGGTGCAGTTGCCCACCGTTGGCCACCTCGGCATCACCGCAGACCAGCACGCCCAGCGTCAGCCGGCCGCGGATCACCACCTGTTCGACGTTGAGCAGTTCCACGTCGTGGCGCGCCAGCACCTCGAAGAGGGCAGAGGTCACCCCCGGCTGGTCAACGCCGGTGACGGTGATCAGCACCGACACCTTGTGAGTACTCATCCCCCGACGAGTGCGCTATCCCTAGGTGCGGACGTTCTCGTCCAGACGGGTGACATCCCCGTCGGACGGTCCGTGCGCCCGGCCGATGTGGGCCTCGGCCCGCATCCGCTCGATCATGTGTGGATAGTGCAGTTCGAAAGCGGGCCGCTCGGAACGGATCCGGGGCAGCTCGGTGAAGTTGTGCCGCGGCGGCGGGCACGAGGTGGCCCACTCCAGCGAGTTGCCGTAACCCCACGGGTCGTCGACGGTGACGACCTCGCCGTAGCGCCAGCTCTTGAAGACGTTCCAGGCGAACGGGATCACCGAGACGCCGAGGATGAACGCACCGATGGTCGACACGATGTTCAGCGTGGTGAACCCGTCGCTGGGCAGGTAGTCGGCGTAGCGGCGGGGCATGCCCTCGTCGCCGACCCAGTGCTGCACCAGGAACGTGGTGTGGAATCCGATGAACGTCAGCCAGAAGTGCAGCTTGCCCAGCCGCTCGTCGAGCAGCCGGCCGGTCATCTTCGGGAACCAGAAATAGATGCCCGCGTAGGTGGCGAACACGATGGTGCCGAACAACACGTAGTGGAAGTGGGCGACGACGAAATAGCTGTCGCTGACGTGGAAATCGATCGGCGGGCTGGCCAGCAGCACGCCGGACAGGCCACCGAGCAGGAAGGTGACCAGGAAGCCGATCGAGAACAGCATGGGTGTCTCGAAGGTCAACTTGCCCTTCCACATCGTGCCGATCCAGTTGAAGAACTTGATCCC
>JAGQTW010000160.1 GCA_020438785.1 Mycobacterium sp.
CCCAAGCTGCGGCTGTGGGTCAAAGAGGTCAAGGCCGCGATGGCCGATCTCGGCATCGATCCGCAGTTCGCCGAGCGCAGCGTCAACGAGGGGTTCTCCGGCGGTGAGAAGAAGCGCCACGAGATCCTGCAACTCGGCCTGCTGAAGCCGAAGATCGCCATCCTCGACGAGACCGACTCCGGCCTGGACGTCGACGCGCTGCGCGTGGTCAGCGAGGGCGTCAACCGCTACGCCGAGGCCGAGCACGCGGGCGTCCTGCTGATCACCCACTACACCCGCATCCTGCGCTACATCCGCCCGCAGTTCGTCCACGTCTTCGTCGACGGCCGCATCGTCGAGTCCGGCGGCCCGGAGCTGGCCGACGAACTCGAGGAGAACGGCTACGAGCGGTTCACCCAGCAGGCCGCAGCGGCCGGGGCATGAAATGACCGCCTCGGTCGACCTGGACGTCACTGATCTGGTCAAGATCCGCGCCGACTTCCCGATCCTGAGCCGGGTGATGCGCGGCGGCCATCAGCTGGCCTACCTCGACTCCGGGGCGACCTCGCAGAAGCCGTTGCAGGTGCTCGACGCCGAACGAGACTTCCTGACCCACCACTACGGGGCGGTGCACCGCGGCGCGCACCAGCTGATGGAGGAGTCCACCGACGCCTACGAGCAGGGCCGCGCCGACATCGCCGCCTTCGTCGGCGCCGCCCCCGACGAATTGGTGTTCACCAAGAACGCCACCGAGGCGCTCAACCTGGTGTCCTACGCGCTCGGCGACAGCCGCTACGAGCGCGCCGTGGGACCCGGCGACGTCATCGTCACCACCGAACTGGAACACCACGCCAACCTCATCCCGTGGCAGGAACTGGCGCGGCGCACCGGCGCCACGCTGAAGTGGTACGGGCTCACCGAGGATGGCAACGTCGACCTGGACTCACTAGAACTGGACGAACGGGTGAAAGTGGTTGCCTTCACCCATCATTCCAACGTGACCGGAACCGCCCCGGCGGTGGCCGAGATGGTTCGGCGCGCCAAGGCGGTCGGTGCGCTGACGGTGCTCGACGCCTGCCAGTCGGTGCCCCATTCGCCGGTGGACTTCCCGGCCCTCGGCGTCGACTTCGCGGCGTTCTCCGGCCACAAGATGCTGGGCCCGACCGGGATCGGGGCGCTGTACGGTCGTGGAGGGGTGCTCGACACCCTTCCGCCCTTCTTGACCGGCGGATCCATGATCGAGACCGTGACCATGGAGGGCGCCACCTACATGCCGGCGCCGCAGCGGTTCGAAGCGGGCACGCAGATGATCTCCCAGGTCGTCGGATTGGCCGCGGCGGCAAGGTATCTCACCGAGATCGGAATGCCGGCGGTGGCCGCCCACGAGCATCGGTTGGTGGGCGCCACCCTGGAGGGCCTCAGCACCATCCCGCAGGTGCGGATCATCGGCCCGACGAACGCCGCGGAGCGCCGGTCGCCGGTTGCCTTCGTGGTCGACGGCGTGCATGCCCACGACGTCGGGCAGGTGCTCGACGACGACGGGGTGGCGGTGCGCGTCGGGCACCACTGCGCCTGGCCGTTGCACCGCCGGTTCGGCGTCGCCGCCACGGTGCGGGCATCGTTCGCGGTGTACAACACCCTCGACGAGGTGGACCGGCTGATCGCCGGGGTGCAAAGGGCGATCGAGTTCTTCGGGGATCGATGAGACTGGAACAGATGTACCAGGAAGTGATCCTGGACCACTACAAGCACCCACACCATCGCGGGCTGCGCGAACCGTTCGGCGCCGAGGTCCATCACGTCAACCCGACCTGCGGTGACGAGATCACCCTGCGGGTGACGCTGTCGGCGGACGGCGAGCGGATCGCCGACGTGTCGTACGACGGGCAGGGCTGCTCGATCAGCCAGGCCGCGACGTCGGTGCTGACCGATCAGGTGATCGGCCAGACGGTGGGGGATGCGCTGAAGACGGTGGCGGCGTTCACCGAGATGGTGTCCTCCCGCGGCACGATCGACGGTGACGAAGACGTTTTGGGGGACGGGGTGGCCTTCGCCGGGGTGGCGAAGTATCCCGCGCGGGTGAAATGCGCGCTGCTGGGATGGCTGGCCTTCAAGGCCGCCGTCGCGGAGGCGAGCCACGGCGAGAACCTGGAGGAGAGGCGATGAGCGAGGCCCCGGAGGGCAGGAGCGAAGCGACTCGGGAATTGCCCGAGCCCAGTGAAGAGATGCTGGCCGACCTCGA
>JAGQTW010000161.1 GCA_020438785.1 Mycobacterium sp.
GTTGGGTGGTGCGGGAGCGCCGCAACGCGTCTTGGAGTACCGGGAGCGCCTCGGCCGCACGGTCCTGGCTGACCAGAACCGCTCCGCGGGCGTGCCGAGCCCAAGCCCGGAAGCCCGGCGAGTCGAACTTCTCGGCGCCGTCCTCCAGCTCGGTGCAGTGCCGGTCCGCCTCGTCGACCCGGTCGCAGGCAAGCGCGATCTCGACCGCGGCGGGCAACAGCCGGATGCGGCCGATGGCGTCGTCCTCGGCGTCCATCCGCATCCGGAGGTCGTTCCAGGCCCCGTCGTGCTCACCGATATCGCACCGCAACAGCGCCTCGCCGGGTTGTGGGTCCCATCCCAGCGCCCGTGCCCTGGCGAAGGCCGCGCGGGCACCGTCGACGTCGCCCCGTCGACGCCGAAGGTCACCGAGTTCGTAGTGTCCCTCTCCGGCGGTCGGGGCATGGAAGTCCTCGATCGAGGCGAGTGCCGTTACCAGGCGCTCTTCCAACTCCTGGTAATCATTTGTGGCGCTAAGCAATTGATACTTGTGGATCTCACATGTCGTTCCGTACCAGGAGGCTGAGACATCCGGGCCCTGGCACCACTTCTCCATCGCGTCGGTCCAGGTCTTCATGCGGTTGAGATCACCGAGCCGGAAGCATTCGTGGATCACGGCGCAGTAGATATCGCCGGCCCAGTCCACCGGAACCTGATCCGCCAACACCGGCATCATCGCCTCGTCCAGGTCCGCGAAGGCCTCGTCGGTCCGGGCGAACGGGATCTTCGCCAGACCACTGGCCGTGAGCCCCAACGCGGTCAATCCGGGCGAATTCAGCCGACTCGTGAACTCCTGGAGCTCCTCGGCCCGCTGCGCCCCCGCGTCATAGCGGCCCTCGTAGATCGACAGCAGCGAGTCCACGTAGAGCAGGTAGGCGAACGTCTGATCCTCCGGAAACTTCTCCAGCAGCCGGCCGGCGCGGTTGAGCCAGACCCGGGTGATCGTCAGGTCGCCGCCGTTGAACCACTGCAGCGCGACCTCGACCGCCTTCATCGCCGCGTACTGCTGGTCGCCCTCGGCAAGCAGTCGATTGAAAGCCTGCTCGCAGAGTTGAATCGACTCCCTTCCGTACCCCAGCCGCCACGCCGCCATGCCGTAGGACGACAGGTCGTCAGTGTTCAGTTCGGCGGAGTCGTGCGCCCGTCCGAAACCGTCGTACGCCGACCGCCAGTCACCGCGGCGGTACGCGGCTCGCGCGGCAAGGACTTCGTCGTCTCCGGACATGGCAACGCCGCTCACGGTATCGGACCGGACTGCCGCACATGGGTGATCTCCCGCAGGCCCACCTGTTGACGGGCGCTCGGCGTTCATTCAGGACTCACGCACAAGAAGTTCGAGTGGGCCCTTACGTGGGTTCTGAATGAACGCGTGGCGCGCCGGGTCAACAGCACTTGCGGCTCGCGAGTTGGCTCGTCAGCGCCTGGTGTTCGGAGGGGTCGATGGTCTGCACCTGCGACACGAACCTGTCGAGGTCGATCCTCTTGCCGCCCAACCACGTCCCGAGCACCTTGACCTCGTCGACGATCTTGTCGACCGGGACCGTGTAGATATCGGCGGAGAGTTCCACCAGATCGGCGTACTTGCCGACCGCCAGCGAGCCGATCTCATAGTCACGCTTGAGCTGATAGGCGCCGTTGATGGTGATCGCCCTGAGCGCCTGATCCAGGCTGACGGCCTGGTTCGCGCCGTGCACCGAGCCGCTGGCGGTCGTCCGCATCACGGTGTGCTGGACGTTGAGGATCTGGTGGGGCGGGCAGACCGAGCCGTCGTTGTGGTAGCTCGGTGTCACCCCCGCCTCGAAGGCGTCGCGGATGCGCTGCCACTGCGCGCCGTAGGCGGGGTCGAACATCACCCCGTCGAGCAGATCGCCCCAGTAGATGTACTGGAAGGGGCTAAGCGAGCAGGTGACCCCGAGTGCGGCCGCCCGGTCGAACTGATCCCTGCGCGCGGCCCCGAGATGCTCGACGCGCCAGCGGTGATCGGAGCCCAGCAGGTTGAACTTCGCCAGGGCACGGGCATAGGCGTCCAGCACGACGTCGAAGCCGACGTCGCCGTTGCAGTGGAAGGCGATCTGGTAGCCGCTCGGCACCAGTTCATCGAGCACGGCGTCGAGTTGGGCGCGGGTGTAGTTCATCTGCGGCTCGCCGCGGGGACCCAGCTCGATCTGCGCCGTCCTGGTGGTCGGGTTGTCCAGGTACTCGAAGGACAGCGCGACGTTGCCGAGCCACGGAGAACCGTCGGCCCACAGCTTGATACCGGTCTTGCGCACCAGTTCCGGGTTGGGGAAGTCGACGTCGTCGGCGGCATCGGGCTCGATCGACATGTGGTAGACGTGCAGCCGCAGCGGGCAGTCCGGTGCCGCGGCCAGCGCCGCGTAGGCCTGGTACTGGCGGGCGTTGTAGGTGTGCTCGGAGGTCGCGGTGATACCGCACTGGGCCATCAGTTGGTAGAACAGCGCCCCGGAGCGCAGCGGGTGGGGGATCGCCCTGGGCAACACCGCCGCCACGATCTGCATCAGCGCACCGGATTCGAAGGCGGTGCCGTCGCTTGTGCCGTCGGCCTCGCGGCCGAAGCTGCCGCCCACCGGATCGGCGGGCGGTTTGCCGTCGGCCCAGCCCAGCAACTCGATGGTCGCGGTGTTGAAGTAGATGCCGTGCCCGGAGTTGTCGATGACCACCACCGGCCGGTTCGGGAACAGCGGATCCAGCACCGCCTTGGTCGGCATCGGGGCCTGCTGCAGTAGGCGATCGACGCCGTTGAACACCAGCACCTGATCCGCCGGGTTCTCCTCATCGGCTCGGGCGAAGATCTTCTTGACCTCGTCCCAGGTGGGCACCCCGACGTTCGGGGAGACCCAGTAGGCCGGCTTCTGGGTGGCCATTCCGGACAGCAGCGGATGGCTGTGGGGTTCGACGAAGCCCGGCATCAGCACCGTGCTGCCCAGATCGGTCACCGGAACCCCCGGATGGGCGGCCCTTACCTCGGCGAGCGACCCGATCGCGGTGATCCGGCCCGTCGCGGTGTCGACGGCCAGGGCGCGCGCCCGGGGCACGGCGTCGTCCATCGTGATGATCGTGGACGCCTTGAGGATCAGATCGGTAGCCATGAGCGCGGTTCTACCGGATTTCGCGGGCTCGGGAGGCGATCTGACGGTACCGGCGGGTCTTTGACCATTCGCCTGATTCAGGCGAAGGTCGCGTTACTGCAGGGGGATGTCGTGTCCCGGGCCCCGCTCCTCGGCCGGGCGGGGGCCGAAATACCGCCGGTCGGCTTCGGTTATGGTGACGTCGTTGATGCTGGCCTCGCGGCGGCGCATCAGGCCGTTGTCGTCGAATTCCCAGAGTTCGTTGCCGTAGCTTCGGTACCACTGGCCGGCGGCGTCGTGCCATTCGTACTGGAACCGCACCGCCATGCGGTTGCCGCGGAATCCCCACAGGCTCTTTCGCAGCACGTAGTCGAGTTCGCGCTCCCATTTGGCGGTGAGGAATTCGACGATCGCCGCCCGCCCGGTGAGGAATTGGTCGCGGTTACGCCAGGCCGAGTCGGGGGTGTAGGCGAGGCTGACGTGGTGGGGGTCCCGGGTGTTCCAGGCGTCTTCGGCCGCTTGCACTTTCTGTACGGCGCTGTCCAGGTCGAACGGCGGTAGCGGCGGGCGCTGGTCAGACATGCTGTGTCCCTTTGCTATTCGTGCTGACCGGCGCGTGCCGGATTTGTGAGGTCCGGGATGGCGGTGGCCACGACCTGTCGCGGTGTGAACAGGCCTCGGCGTCCGGTTTGGTCGTCATCCTCGGCCGGCGCGGCCCAGTCCACGGTGGCTGTGCCGGACAGCTGCAGTGTGTCACCGGTGCGGAAATCGACGAACAGCAGTGCGGCGGTGGGGTCGACGGCGAGGTTGCCGAAGCTGTTGAACATGTTGTTGCCCGGATAGTCCGGCCACCAGAGCCGTTCGTCGGTGACGCGGACGAAGCCGGCGGGTCCGCCGCGGTGCGATGCATCGTTGCCCGCCTCGGGGTGGGTGGTTCCCAGGAAGAAGGTATCGGCCGATTCGATGAGTCGAATATCCTCGCCCCGCAATCGGTTTCCGTCGTACTGGAGCGTGCGGTCCGGCTGCGGCGGCTTTTCGCCGACCGTGATGTGGCGCTGATGGATGTACTGGGGGCAGTTGCCGTAGGCCTGGTCGACGTCGAGGGTCATCCCGGCCTCGTCGGATGCGGTGAGGGCGCCGTTGATCCGCACCCGGCGTCGGGTCGTGAAATCGATGACGACCAGGCCCGCCGCCTGCCCGACAGGCAGCGAATGCAGGGGGTCGGCTGCGGGCAGCGTGGTGCCGATCCGCAGCGTGTTCGGTCCGCTTGCCTGTAGGAACCCGGGTGCCGCCAGCAGCGGTGAGGTCCACAGCCTGCCGGCCCCGTCACGGGCCGTGAGAGCCGCGAAGCGGGCGTCGGCGAGGAAGGCGGCGGTCCCGCCGCGTAGCTCGGCTGGGCCCACCATCCGAGCCAGGCGGGCGGCTTCGGCCTGCACCCCGGCCTGTCGTTGCGCGGCCAACTCGCCGCTGTGGAACCCCACAGCGGCGGGCCGGTGCTGGCTGTTCACGGTTCGTGGCTCGCTCGGGCTCACAGCGACACCACGGGCCAGTCGTTGTCGACGTGGGCCAGGATGTTGAAGTAGTTGGTCATGGTGTTCAGCGCGAGATTGGCCACGATCTCCCCGATCTCCACGTCGGTCACGCCCTCCGCACGGGCGGTCTTGAGGTCGACGTCATCGACATCCCCGGCGTTCTCGGCGATGGCGTTGGACAGCTTGAGCAGGGCGGCCACATGGGCATCGCTCGATTCGGCCCGCCGCGCGCGGTCGAGCTCGGCCGCGTCGACCTTGGCGATGTTGGCACCGACGTAGGTGTGTGCAGACAGGCAGTATTCGCAGCCGTTGAGTTGAGCGGTTGCAATCGCCAGCCGTTCGCGGACGGCGGGTTTCAGGGTGCCGCCGGCAACGGCGCCGGACAGGGCCAAATAGCCCTGCAGTAGGGCGGGGCTGTTGGCCATCACCTTGGTCATCGTGGGGGTCACCCCCAGCGATTTGTGCACCTGGGCGAGCAGGTCGGCCGCTTTTCCGGTCGCGATTTCGGGCTCGACGGGGGCGAAGTCGTTCATCGGGAATCCCTTTCACTTGTTCTCACGGATGCAATGTCGCTGTTCCATTAGAAGGTGTAGCACGTTGTTCTAACGGATGTAAGTAAATCTATCCGTGATAATATTCCTCAATGACATCCGCCGCGGCATCGTTGCTGCCCGATGAGCCGGCCCCGGTGCGCCTGATGAACACCATCTGGGCCGATACCCGCGGGGTGCACGACGAGTTGACCAGCCCGGTCGCCTTGGCTGAATGGCTGGCTGCGGTCACCGACTACGAGCGCTCTGAGCTCGGTGGAACCAGCCAACGGGAACTCGCCGAGGCCCTCCTGCTGCGCGACAGCCTGCGCCGTCTCGCCGCCTACAGCACCGGCGACGAGCGGCCTAGTGCCCAGTCGCCCGTCAGCGACCTCGACGAAGCCGTCGCTGCCGTCAATGCGGTGCTGGCCGACAGCCCGCACACCGAACTCGCTCTCCGTGACGGGCGTCTGCAGGCCACCAGGCCGCGCCGGGCCTCGGCCGCCCGAAGCGCGCTGGCCCAGCTCGGACAGGGCGCCGTCGAGCTGCTGACCGGACCCGCCGCAGTGAGACTACGGGCCTGCAACGCCCCGGGCTGCGTGCTCTACTTCGTCAAGACGCATCCGCGCCGCGAATGGTGCTCAGAAGGCTGCGGCAACCGCGTCCGGGCAGCACGCCACTACCAGCGCACCCGCAAACGCAACCCGTGACCCGAAAGGCCTTTGCCGCGGCCATGATTCAGGCGTGCACTAGGCGACCGGAACGGCGCACACCCCACCCCCGCATGGTGTAGCGCATGTTGTCTTTGCCGGTTTCGGGACCAATTGCCCGCGCGTCGGTCGAAGGTGCGGACTCGAGGCTCACGATCCGGAATTCGGGCCGGTCGCGTTTATCGACACCAGACTCCAGTTCCATGCGTCGAGCACCGAGGACAGTTTCGAGCCGTCCGGGTAAACCAGCCGAATGGGTCCGCCCTGGTCGTAAGGGATCGGTGCGTCGTCGCGCTTGGTGGCGATCAGGGCGCTGGAGGCGACCAGGGGGCCGACAGCGCTGCTGTAGTGATAGGCATTCAGGGCGACGGTGTCGATGGCCGCGCTGTCCGGGATGCCCGCCCTCGCGAGCACCGCGGCCAGCGGGACACCAGTGAACGTCTGGCGTTTCTTCACGAACGGCTCGTCGACGGTCATCGAGGTGCGGCCGAGGGCGTTGAGCTGGTCCATCGTCAGCTTCAGCGGGGTCGAGCCACCGGTGACGGTGAGGATGGGCTCATCGGGACCGGGGGGATCGATGGTGGGGCCACCATACGGATTGCCGATCGACTTAGGCGCCGCCTGAGCGGATGTCGACGTCGGAGAAGTCTGGGTGGAGGTGCCGGCTTGGTTCGTCTTGCCACAACCCGCGACCACGGCAACAGTCAGCATCGCCGCCCCGAACGCGATCCACCGACTTTGCACAGCTTCAATATATGTGCGATGGGTACACCGGCTCCGCCGCCAAGCTGCGCTTTGGAACGCTTCCTTCGCGATGAAAATTGATGGAGCACAAAAAATAGAGGGCGGCTAAATACCACCCTCTACCTGTGCGCCGTCAGGGTTTCGAACCCCGGACCCGCTGATTAAGAGTCAGCTGCTCTACCAACTGAGCTAACGGCGCGAGAACCGCGTCACGACAATACAGGCACCGCGGCGCAAGGTGAAATCCCGAAGTGCCCGCCCGGTTGCGGTTCACACCGGCGGTACGGCTCTGACCTGTGCGGTCGCACCGAGGCATGGCTTCCCTTAGACTATTGCCAATCTTTCCCGGCGTTCCCACAGGTTGCGAGGTACAACTCGGATGCGGCAGCTCGACTCGGCGTCTCGTGGGCGGTATGCCCGCTGGGTGGCGGCTCTGCTCACCCTGCCCGCCCTGTTGGTCGGTGTCAGCGCCTGCGGCGGTAACCAGGCGCCGCCCCCGGTCAAGGTGATCGCCGACAAGGGCACGCCCTACGGCGACCTGCTGGTTCCGGAACTCTCGGCATCCGTCAAAGACGGCGCGGTCGACGTCGCCGTCGACCAGCCGGTGACGGTGCGGGCCTCCAGCGGTGTGCTCGGGTCGGTGTCGATGGTCACCGATGCCGGGACCGAGGTCGCCGGCCGGCTGAGCCCCGACGGCGTCACCTGGTCGACCACCGACCCGCTGGACTACAACAAGCGCTACACCATCAGCGCCAAGTCTCTCGGGCTGGGCGGTGTCACCACGGAGAAGGTGGCGTTCCAGACCCAGTCACCCGAGAACCTGACGATGCCCTATCTGCTGCCGGGCGACGGCGAGGTCGTCGGGATCGGGCAGCCCGTCGCGGTGCGCTTCGACGAGAACATCCCCAACCGGGTCGCCGCCGAGCGGGCGATCAAGGTGACCACCACGCCGCCGGTCGAGGGCGCGTTCTACTGGCTGAACAACCGCGAGGTGCGGTGGCGTCCGCAGCACTACTGGACGCCCGGCACCAAGGTCGACGTCGAGGTCAACACCTACGGTGTCGACCTGGGCGACGGCCTGTTCGGCCAGGAGAACCTGCGTTCGCACTTCACCATCGGCGATGAGGTGATCGCCACCGCCGACGACGACACCAAGGAACTGACCATCCGGCGCAACGGCGAGGTCATCAAGACCATGCCGATCTCGATGGGCAAGAGCAGCACCCCCACGTCGAACGGCACCTACATCATCGGTGACCGGTTCTCGCACCTGATCATGGACTCGTCCACCTACGGTGTTCCGTCCAACTCGCCCAACGGCTATCGCACCGAGGTCGACTGGGCCACCCAGATGTCCTACAGCGGCATCTACGTCCACTCGGCACCGTGGTCGGTGGGCAGCCAGGGCTACTCCAACGTCAGCCACGGCTGCCTGAACGTCAGCCCGGGCAACGCGCAGTGGTTCTACAACAACACCAAGCGCGGCGACATCGTCGAGGTGCGCAACACCGTCGGCTCGACGCTCTCGGGTACCGAAGGCCTCGGCGACTGGAACATCCCGTGGGAGCAGTGGAAGGCCGGCAACGCCAACGCGTAGCCCCCGCTGAACCCGATCTGACGCGCACGCCAATTTGGTGCTAGCCTTGCCATCAAAGGATGTTCTGTAATTCATGAAAGGAGTGGCATGAGAACTCTCCATCTGGGGTCGGCGGTGGTGGTGGCGGGAGTGGTCGCCGCCGGAATCTCCACCGGCACCGCCTGGGCCGGCGGACCCGAAGGCGGAGCCCCGAACGACCTGTTCGAGGCGGTCGGCAGTGGAACGTTCGACGACACCCGGGACGGTCCGGGCGGCGCCAGCACCGAAGTGGGCTTCCGCGCGACGGGGGCTACCGCCGGCCAGGCGTCGGCGGCGGTGGTCGCGGCATGTCAGGCCGCCGGGGGTGTGGACTGCACCAGCGACGAAGTGACGAACGACAACTTGTGCATCGCGTCGGTCTTCGACCCGGGCACCAACGTCGACGCCGGCGGCGCCGGACCGACCGTCGAGGCGGCACGTCAGGACGCGATCCAGCGCGCCGCGGCCAACAACACCCCGATGTCACCCGCGGCCGCGGTCCTCATCTCGGCGTGCCCCTGACCCGTGACCGCGCTGCAACCCAGTCAAGAAGGTGAACAAGGCATGAAACATCAAGGCATGTCAGCACTCTTGGTCGTCGGCGGCGTCCTAGCGGCGGTGCTTTCTGCTCCCGCCGCGCAGGCCCGGCCAACCTGCCAGGAGTTCGACGACACCACGATCTGCGAGACCACGGGAAGCGTCTCGATCAAGGCCGAGCCCGGAACCAGGGCGGCGCCGCCCGCATCACCGGCCATCCCGTTCACGCCGGGTGCGCCCAACAGTTCGGTGCTCGGCGCCCGCGGCGCCCTCGCGGACTGAGACGGCGCGCGACAACGCCGATACCCGACCGGCGGACATGGCACGATGGCCCTGCCGACGGGTAGGGGGTCTCCATGGGTGTCAGTCGCGCCCGCATTCTCGGTGGGCTTGGCCTGTCCCTGCTGAGCGCGGTGTTCCTGGTCGTCATCTGGGAGGCGTTCGGCAACCTATGGTGGCTGACCTTCGTCGCATTCGTCCCGATGTACCTCGCGCAGTATCGGCTGCTGCCGAGGCGGTGGAGCGCGGTGCCGGTGGGGCTGGCCTTCGCCGCCTACTACCTGGCGCTGGCGGCCGTGGGCTCCTCGGTGCTGCCGACCTGGGTGATCCTGGGCATCGCCGCGTTGTTCGGGCTCGTCGGCCTCGCCATCGGAATGGTGTTGCGGCCCTTCGCCGAACGGACGAACTACCGCTGGTTCGTCGTGCAGTTCGGTTTGATCTGGGTGGCCATCGACCTGCTCGTGCAGGACAACGAACTCATCGGCACCTACTCCTGGATCGCCTACCGCATCGGCGGCCTGCCCCAACTCGTGCAACCAGTCAGCGTGGTGAGCACACCGGCGCTCAACCTGCTGCTGCATGTGGTCAACGCCGCGATCGCGTTGGCGGTGCTGGCCCTGCTGGACCGGCGCCGGCCCCACCTCGCCGACGTCCCCGTTCCCCGACGGGTGCTGGCCTGGTCGCTCGGTGTGCCCGCCGCGGTGTGTGTGGCGTGGGTGGCCTGGAGCCTGCTGATCTTCACCTCCGTGACGCACCGGATGGGCCCGGAGGTGCGGGTGGCCGCGGTGCAACCGGGGCTGGACAACGCGACACCGGGCACGCTGATCTCGGCCGGGGATCTGCACCCCGGCCGAGGTGAGGAGCAGCGTCGCACCGCCCAGATCGCCGAACTCAGCGACATGACGCGGCAGGCGGCCGCCCGCGGCGCCAGGATCGTCGTCTGGCCCGAGGAGACCCTGAACTACGATCCGCGGGTCATCGACACCGCATGGATTCCCGCGCTGGTTCGCCAGACCGGGGTCTACCTGGCGATGGGTTTCACCCCGAACGCCACCGACGGCTCGGCCCCCAACACCGCGCTGCTGTGGTCCCCGGACGGCAGCGTGGCATCGGTCTACTACAAGACCAAACGTGTTCTCGCCGAGGGGGAGTCGTTCACACCCGGAACGGCGTACCCCACCGTCGAGACTCCGTACGGCACGGTGGGGATCATCATCTGCTTCGACATCGACTTCCCCGACGGCCCGGCCCGCCGGGTGGCCGCCAACGGCGCGCGGATGATCCTCGCGCCGAGCATCGACTTCGCATCGGTGGCCGACGCCCGCAGCGCGTCGACGGCCTATCGCGCCATCGAGAATCGGGTGGCGATGGTCAAGGCCGACGTCGCCTGGGACTCGGTGATCGTCGCACCGAACGGCCGGGTGATCACCAGCACCGCGGTGCACGCCGAGCGCGGTGGCGCCGCGCTGCTGGTGACCGACGTGCCCATGGGCCCGCGCGGTGCGCCGTTCACCCGGCTCGGGGGAGCACCGTTCCGCTGGTTGGAATGGATCGCGACGCTGGTGATGCTCGGAGCCATGATCGTGACGAAGATCAGGCGACCCCGAGGAGCCGACGCCCCAACCTGATCCGGCGGAACTCCGCTTACGGGGCGAGAACTCGCAGCGAGGACCACGGGATGTGGGCCATGTCGTAGTAGTCCCAGCTGAATCCGGCGCTGGTGTATGCCGCCCCAGGGTTGCTCGAGGTGGCGCCGGGGAGCGTCTCGAACGCGAACGCCATTCGTGCGCTTCCCCTATCGACGATGTAGGCGCCGTAGGTCTGCAGGGTCTTCGCGATCACCTTCTCGCCCGGTGTCAGCCCGGGCAGGGCATCGACGTTGATCGACGGGTCGAGCTGGACTCGATATCCCTCCGGCATGGGGGTCGCGACGCCCGCGATGTTGGTCCCATCGGACTTGATGGCGGGACCGACGAAGCCGGGTCCGGCGATGTCGGAGGAGAACACCAGCGCGTGATTGACCCCGGTGTTGTTGGCGACGGCCGCACTGAGTTCCGCGGCGGTGACGACGCCGGCGAGCCGCGAGATACCAGCTGCGGTAGCCGATCCCGAAGTGTCGATGCCGTTACCGTTGATCGGGGTCATCCCACCCCACGATCCCGACCAGGTGTTGTTGCTGCTGTTGTACTTGGCTTGCCAGATGCCGAACACCTGTCCGGAGGCCGTGTCCACGACCGCGATCTGGCCGTCGAATCCGGGGGGCGGCACCGTGCCCTTGGGAATCGGGACGGTGTTGGAGCCGAACGGGTCGGCGCCCCAGGGCTGCGACATGGCGACGTCGTAGCGCGGGGTGCTGGCGGTCACCGCCGACGCCGGGACGATGGTCACCCCGTAGTTGTAGAGATCCGCGATGTGCTGCTGGCCCGGCGCCGACAGGTAGCCCACCCAGGTCGCACTGTTGGCGGCGGTCGCGGCGTTGGCGGCGATTGGCTTGTTCAACCAGTCGGCGGCCGGGAAGTAGGCCGGTGTCTGCGTCGGTACCGCGGCGGCCACCAAGGTGACCTTGTCGATGCGCAGATTGCGGTCCTTAGCCTTCGAGGCGTACAAGTCGTTGGTGAAGGCGATGCTCACCGTGTGCGTGCCTGCCGAGGTCGCAATGGGCACGGTGTAGTCGGTCCAAGTTGTCGACGAGACTGCGATCGTCGATACGGCTTTCCCGTCGATAGAGACGGTCATCGAGGGCGCGCCCTTGTATTGATCGCCCTTGGCGCGGATGACCAGGCTGGTGGCATCCGGCAGCGTCAGCGTGGTCGATGCCGTGCCGTTCGACGACAGCACCAGCGCCCGCGTTCCGGATGCGGTGCTGTCCGAGTAGCTTCTTCCGGCCTTGGTGGGGGTGACCGCCATGGATTCGGCCTCGATGATGACGTTAGGGACGACCGTGGTGGTGACGGCGGTGGCCTGCACCGACGGCGCGACGGCTGCCAGTGACGTGATGCGGGCGGCGGTCTGGGCGGCGGGGGTGTAGGCGTAACCGACGGACGACTGCGTCACGGTGGCCAGGGCCGGGTCGTGGACGACCAGGTAGGTCACCGGGCCGCTATTGACCGACACATGCAGGTCACCGCTCGTGGCGGAGCCGGAAACCACCAGCTTCGTCGTCGGTTCGGTGGTTCTCTCGCCTGCAGCCACCGCCACCGGGAGCGTGGCCTTATCGCCCTGACCGTCGTTGATGGTCACCGAGAAGCTGTCCCGGAGCGTGCCGGCATCGCCCGCCAACGGCCCCGGAGCCTGTCGTGGGGTGTAGTCGAAGGCGCCGGTTTGCGGGCTGAGCGTCACAGTGCCGTCGGACGGGCCGCCGGACACGTCGTAGGTCACCGCGTCGGGGCGGGAAGTGGCTGCGTTGGTTACCGCGGACTCGGGGGCGGCCGCCCGTGCTGCCGGGACACTACTGGTCGGCGCTGACGTGGCGGTCGGCGTGTCCTGGGTGCTTCTTGCGGGTGCTGGCGTGTCAGGGGCGCTTCTCGTCGGTGTCGACGCGGCGGCCGGCTTGTCGGCGGTACTGCGGCCTGCCGAGGACGAGGGAGCGCCGGTGGGCGCGTCGGTCGAGTTCGTGTGCGCAGCCGGTTGTGCGGCTGTACGCGCCGCCCGTGACGGCGAGTCGGCCGGTTTGTCGCTGGTGTTGCGGCTTGGCGACGACGATGGGCCGCTGCCCGCGGCATCTCGCGTGTCCGCGCGCGGCGTGCTGTTGGCTTGCCCCGCCTGGGCGCCGCGTGGCGTCGCTCCGGGCGCGTGAAGACTGTTGCCGCGGGGCCCGTGCGCAGTCGTACCCCCGTGTGCGGAGCCGCCGTCCTTGGAGTCCGAGGACGACGAAGCCGAGCTGGAGGAGTCCGGGTCAGCGGCGGCGATGCCCGGTCGGGCGGCGAACGCCGCCCCGGCGCCCAGGGCCGCCGCCAGCAGGCCCACCCGGCCGATGTAGCCCGCGTAGTGCAGGACCGGGTGGTCGATGCCGTGGTGTCGCGCTTCGCTGACACCTTCGGGTTCGCCGCTGGGCACCCACTCCACGGCGTCACCCGAGCTGTGTCGCAGCAATGGACGGTTCGGCAGCTTCGGCGACGATGCCGCGTACACCAAGGCCCCGGGCACGGCGTGCACCAGCTGCCAGGTCAGGGCGGGCCCAGTCGAGTCCTGCTCTGTTTGCAACGGGTTGTTCATCGTGTCCCCCAACTCCTCCGGCCGTTCAAGCAGTGTCGCGACGACCGTGATGTCGCCGCGCGCCGACCAGGCCGCGCTAGCAGTCTCGCCCCCGCCAACTAATTGTCACACTCGATAATAGGCCGTCGGCCTGATTTTCAGCAAAGACTCCCCGTTGGAAGGGCCATGCCGGGAACGACGCAGGTGAGAGTATTGCGCCGTGCTGTCGACGTTGCTGCGCCTCGGAGAAGGGCGCACGGTCAGGGGCCTACAGGAGGTGGCGAACCGAGTCGGCGCACTGGCCACCGCCGTGGAGGGGCTCACCGACGCCGAACTAAAGGGCCGGACCGACGAATTCAGGAAGCGGGTGGCCGCGGGGGAAAGCCTCGACGCCCTGCTGCCCGAATCGTTCGCCGTCGCCCGCGAGGCGGCGTCGCGAGTGCTGTCCCAGCGGCCGTTCGACGAGCAGGTGATGGGTGGAGTGGCACTGCACTTCGGCAACATCGCCGAGATGATGACAGGGGAGGGCAAGACCCTGGCGGCGGTGCTGCCCGCCTACTTGAATGCTTTGGGGGGCAAGGGAGTTCACATCGTCACCGTCAACGACTACCTGGCGAAGCGCGACGCCGAGTGGATGGGCCGGGTGCATCGCTTCCTCGGATTGGAGGTCGGGGTGATCCTGGCCCACCAGAAGCCCGACGAGCGCCGCGCCGCCTACGCCGCCGACATCACCTACGGCACCAACAACGA
>JAGQTW010000162.1 GCA_020438785.1 Mycobacterium sp.
GGGTGACGGCGAACTCGAACTCCGCCCGCGTCACGTCGATGCCCTCGGCCACCGGATCGGTCGGCCGCGCGCACCGTGCCGAGGCGATCACGTTGGGCGATTCCGCGCCGTACCGGGCCATCAGTGAGCCGGGCAGCTCGCCGGTGGTGCGAAGCGTCGCAACGGGATTCGCCGGCGCGCCGACCAGCGGGAGGTTGCGGGTCCGGCAACCGCCGGCCATCACGCCCCGTTCGGCCAGGGCGGTGTCCAGCACGTCCTCGGCCATGTGCCGGTATTCGGTCAGCTTGCCGCCCACCACGCTGAACGCCCCGGAGTCGGATTCGATGACGGCGTGGTCACGGGAGACGTCGGCGGTTCGGCCCGCCCCGGTGTCCAGCAGTGGGCGCAGGCCGGCGTAGGCCCCGATCACGTCGGCGGTGCTGAGCGCGGTGGCCAGCGCCGTGTTGACGGTGTCGAGCAGGAAAGTCACCTCATCCGGGGTCGGCTCCGGCACGTCGGGAATCGGGCCCGGCGCCTCCTCGTCGGTCAGCCCCAGGTAGACGCGCCCCAGCTGCTCGGGCATCGCGAACACGAACCGGTTGGTCTCCCCCGGTATCGGAACCGTCAGTGCCGCAGTCGGATTGCCGAACGAGGCGGCGTCAAACACCAGGTGGGTGCCGCGGCTCGGCCGCAGCTTGATCGACGGGTCCACCTCGGCCGCCCACACACCGGTGGCGCTGATGACCACCCGCGCCGAGACGTCGAACCGCTCCCCGGTGAGCTCGTCGGTGAGCCGCACCGACGAGCCGGTGGCCTCCTCGGCGCGGACCCGGGTCAGGATCCGGGCGCCGTGCTGGGCCGCGGTGCGGGCGACGGCGACCACCAGCCGCGCGTCGTCGATGAGTTGGCCGTCGTAGGCGAGCAACGCACCGTCAAGACCGTCGCGGCGCAGGGTCGGCGTCATGGCCAGGGCCTCGTCGGCGCCGATGCGGCGGGAGCGCGGCAGCACCGATGACCTCGTGCCCGCCAGGGCGCGCAGCCCGTCGCCGGCCACGAACCCGGTGCGCACCAGCGCCCGTTTCGCCCACCCGGTGTCGGCCAGCAGTGGGACCAGTTGCGGCATGGCGTGCACGAGGTGGGGGGCGTTGCGGGTCATCAGGATTCCCCGCTCGACGGCGCTGCGGCGGGCGATGCCGACGTTGCCGGTGGCGAGGTAGCGCAGCCCCCCGTGCACCAGCTTCGAACTCCAGCGGCTGGTGCCGAACGCCAGGTCGTGCTTCTCGACCAGCACGGCGGTCAGCCCGCGGCTGGCGGCGTCCAGCGCGATGCCCGCGCCGGTGATCCCGCCGCCGATGACGAGCACGTCGACGAGTCCGCCGCCGGCAACGGCGGCCAGGTCGGCGTCGCGGCGGGCGGCGTTGAGGGCGGTCAGGTCTCGCATCAGGCCAGGTATCCGTTCAGTGCGCGGGTGAGTTCGGTAGACAGCGACTCGGCGTCCAGGATCGGTTCGACGATCTGCCCGGACTGGATGGTGGACTGGGTGATCAGCAGCACCATCGCGGCCAGCTCGCGGGCGTCGCCGGCCCGGACGCTGCCGTCGGCCTGGGCGGACCGTAGTTCTTCGGCGACGGTGTCGATGAGGATCTGCTGGCTGGTGCCCAGCCGCCCGGCGATGTAGATCATCGCCAGCTCGGGTGCCGAGCGCAGCACCGTCAGGATCAGGTCGTCGGAACGCAGCTTGTGGGCGACCGCGACGATCCGGGCGACCAGCGCGGCGCGCCCGGTGCCGCGGGCCGGCACCTCGGTCCAGGCGCCGGTGATCCGGTCGGTGAGCAACGCGGCGAGGATCGAGCGGGTGTCGGGCCAGCGCCGATACACCGTCGGTCGGCTCACGCCGGCGCGCCGGGCGATCTCCGCGAGCGCGACGCGCTCCACGCCGAAATCGCGCACGCAGCTGGCCGCGGCGGCCATGATCCGGTCGCCGATGTCCGCCGGCACATCATTACTGATTGACAACATCTGTAATACTGTAACGCATGCCGAACCGCGACGCACAGGAAACCCTGCTCCCCCCGATGGCCTGGAACGCGTGGGGCGACCCCGCCGCCGCCAAGCCACTCTCGGACGGGATCCGCAACCTGCTGAAGCAGGCCCTCGGCGTCGCGGCCGCCGACACGACGGCACCCGGCATCGACGACGTCGAGTTGGCGCCCCCCGCGCTGGCCGAACCGCACCGCGACGCGCTGGCCTCGATCGTCGGGGCCGGCCATCTGCGCACCGACCACCTGGACCGGATCCTGCACGCCGGCGGCAAGTCCACGCTGGATCTGTTGCGGCGCAAGCAGATCCGGCAGGATTCGCCGGACGCGGTGTTGCTGCCGGCGACCGAGGACGAGATCGCCCGGATTCTGGCCTATTGCTCGGAGCACGCGATCGCGGTGGTGCCGTTCGGCGGTGGCACCAGCGTGGTCGGCGGACTCGACCCGATCCGCGGCCGGTTCGGCGCGGTGGTCACCCTGGATCTGCGCCGCCTCGACGCCCTGCACTGGCTCGACGAGGTCTCCGGCGAGGCCGAACTGGGCGCGGGTGTCACCGGGCCGGACGCCGAACGACTGCTCGGCGAACGGGGCTTCTCGCTGGGGCACTTCCCGCAGAGCTTCCGGTTCGCCACCATCGGCGGCTTCGCCGCCACCCGCTCGTCGGGGCAGAACTCCGCCGGCTACGGGCGGTTCAACGACATGATCCGCGGGCTGCACGTCGTCACCCCGGCAGGCGTCCTGGACCTCGGCCGGGCACCGGAATCCGCCGCCGGGCCGGACCTGCGCGAACTCATCACCGGCTCCGAGGGAGTGTTCGGGATCATCACCCGGGTGCGGTTGCGGGTGCACCCGAAACCGCAGGCCGTGCGCCGTGAGGCGTGGACGTTCCCGGACTTCGCCACCGGCGCCGACGCCCTGCGCGCGGTGACGCAGACCGGAACGGGCGCGACCGTGCTGCGGTTGTCCGACGAGGCCGAGACCGGGGTCAACCTGGCGACCACCGAGAGCATCGGCGAACAGCAGATCACCGGCGGCTGCCTGGCCATCACGGTGTTCGAGGGCAGCGCCGAACACGCCGAGAGCAGGCACGCCGAGACCCGGGCGCTGCTGGCGGCCCACGGCGGCACGTCGCTGGGTGAGGGCCCGGCGAAGGCCTGGGAGCACGGCCGGTTCAATGCGCCGTACCTGCGCGACTCGCTGCTGGCCGGCGGTGCGCTGTGCGAAACCCTGGAGACGGCGACCACCTGGTCGAACATCGCGGCCCTGAAGGCCGCGGTGACCCAGGCGTTGACCGGCGCGCTGGCCGAAAGCGGCACACCGGCGCTGGTGTTGTGCCACATTTCCCATGTGTACCCGACCGGCGCATCGCTGTACTTCACCGTCGTCGCCG
>JAGQTW010000163.1 GCA_020438785.1 Mycobacterium sp.
CCTCCGGCACCACCGGGCTGCCCAAGTGCGTGGTGCACACGCAGAACCGCTGGCACTACTTCCACCACAAGGCGGTCGCCAACGGCGAACTCACCCCGGACGACGTCTTCCTGCCGGTCATCCCCACCCCGTTCGGCTTCGGGATCTGGACCTCGCACACCACGCCGATCCAGCTCGGCACCACGACCGTCCTCATCGAACGGTTCGACGCCGCGGCCACCTGCGCGGCCATCGAGCGACACCGCGCGACGGTGCTGTGCTGCGTGAGCACCCAGCTGATGATGATCCTCGCCAACGACGCCTCCCGGCGGCACGACCTGAGCAGCCTGCGGGTGGTGTTCACCGGCGGCGAGCCGCTGCCCTACACCCAGGCGGCCCAGTTCGAGGACCTGACCGGGGTGACGATCCTGCAGTTCTACGGCTCCAACGAGACCGGCATGCTCAGCGCGACCACCACCCGCGACACCCGGCACCACCGGCTGCGGACCGCGGGACGGATCATCCCGGAGATGCAGGTGCGGCTGTTCGACGGCGATCGGGACGTGACGGACTCCGGCCGCGGCCAGCCGGCCTGCCGCGGCCCGGCGCTCAGCCTCGGGTATCTCGGCGGCACCGACCACGACAAGCTGTACACCGCCGACGGCTGGATGCGGATGGGTGACATCTGCGAAGTGGACTCTCAGGGCTATCTGCGGCTGACCGGCCGGACGTCGGACTTCATCATCCGCGGCGGCAAGAACATCAGCGCCGTCGAGGTGGAGGAGGTGGTGGCCACCCATCCCGCGGTCGCGGTGGTGGCGGCGGTGGCCATGCCGGACCCGCTGTTCGGCGAGCGGGTGTGTGTGTTCGCCGAACTCAAGGACGGCGCAACGCTGGACCTGCCCACGCTTGTGGAGCATCTGCTGGCACAGGGCCTGTCCAAGGAACTGCTGCCGGAGCGGCTCGAGATCCTCGACGAGCTGCCGCGCTCGTCGGGCGGAAAGATCGCCAAAGGCCAACTTCGCGACATCATCCGATCGACACTGGAGAAGTCATGACAGCCGAGCAAGTGCGCAAGGGTGGCCTGGGGGTGTGGGCACCCTCCGTCATGCCGCCGATCGGCGTCGACCTCTCCGACGAGCAGCAGATGGCGGTGGCCTTCCGCCACCTGGCGAGCATCGGGTTCGCCGAGAACATGGCCGGGCACATCACCTGGCAGCCCGACGGGCGCAGTGACATGTACGTCAACCCGTGGGGGCTGTGGTGGCAGGAGCTCACCGCGTCGGACATCTGCGTCGTCGACGAGGATGCCCGGGTGGTGCGCGGGCGCTGGGATGTCACCCCCGCCATCCACATCCACACCGAGATCCACCGCCACCGGCCCGACGCCCGGGTGGTCATCCACAACCACCCCTATTACGTCAGCCTCATCGCGGCGCTCGGCACCCTCCCGGAGCTGGTGCACCAGACCGGCGCGCTATTCCTCGACGACATGTACCTCGTCGAGAAGTACGACGGCGAGATCGACACCCCCTGGCGCGCAGCCGAACTCGCCACGCAGATCGGTTCGGCCAACCTGGTGATCCTGGCCAACCACGGCGTGATCGCCACCGGCAAGAATCTCGCGGCGGCGGTCTACCGGGCAGTGTCCATCGAACGGGTGTGCCGGCTGGCCTACGACGTGATGGTCACCGGCCGCACCCCGACCACGATGAACCGCGGCGACATGGTCGGCATGCAGGCCTCACTGATCGAGCGGGCGGCTGACGTGTACTGGGCCGGTGCGGCCCGGATGACGATCAAGGCCGACCGCGGCGTACTGGACTAGGGAGAACACGTCATGGCGTCCATCGACGAGTTGCAGACGAACCTGAACTTCACCACCGCCAAGACCGGCGCCGACCGCACGGTGACGTTCCTGCCCGATCCGCCGCGCGCCGAGCGCTACTACACCGTCATCTCCGTCGACGACCACATCGTGGAGCCGCCGGACACCTTCGAGGGCCGGGTGCCGCGCAAGTTCGCCGACCGGGCGCCGCGGGTGGTCGACACCGACGGCGGCGGGCAGACCTGGATGTACGACGGGCACTCGCTGCCCAACGTCGGGTTCAACGCTGTGGTGGGCCGGCCGGTGTCGGAGTACGGGTTCGAGCCGGCCCGCTTCGACGAGATGCGCCGCGGCGCCTGGGACATCCACGCCCGGGTCACCGACATGGACCTCAACGGCGTATACGCGTCGCTGAACTTCCCCTCGTTCCTGCCCGGCTTCGCCGGTCAGCGACTGCAGCAGGTCACCCCCGACCGCGGCCTGGCGATGGCCTCGGTGCGGGCCTGGAACGACTGGCACATCGAGGCCTGGGCCGGGGCCTACCCGGATCGCATCATCCCGTGCCAGCTGCCGTGGCTGCTGGATCCCGAGGTCGGCGCGAAGATGATTTACGAGAACGCCGAGCGCGGATTCCACGCGGTGACGTTCAGCGAGAACCCGGCGCTGCTGGGCCTGCCCACGATCCACTCCGGTTACTGGGAGCCGCTGCTGGCCGCCTGCGCGGACACCGGCACCGTGGTGAACCTGCACATCGGGTCGTCGGGGACCTCGCCGTCGACCACCGACGACGCCCCGCCCGACGTGGCGGGCGTGCTGTTCTTCGCCTACGCGATCACCGCGGCGGTGGACTGGCTGTACTCCGGTGTCTGCACCCGGCACCCGGATCTGAAGATCTGCCTGTCCGAGGGCGGAATCGGCTGGGTGGCAGGGCTTCTCGACCGCCTCGACCACATGCTCAGCTATCACGAAATGTACGGAACATGGAAGGCGCTCGGCGAGACGCTGACCCCGGCCGAGGTGTTCACCCGCAACTTCTGGTTCTGCGCGGTCGAGGACCAGTCGTCGTTCGTCCAGTACGAGCGGATCGGCGCGGGCAACATCCTGCTCGAGGCCGACTACCCGCACTGCGACTCGACCTGGCCGCACACCCAGCGCACCATCCGCGAACAGATCAGCGGGCTGCCGGACGACATCGTCCGGAAGGTGACGTGGGAGAACGCCTCCCGGCTCTACCAGCATCCGGTCCCGGCCGCGGTGCAGCAGGATCCGAACGCCTACTGAGCGTTGGCGTCTAGCCAGTCCGAGATGGCGGCGACCGCGTCGCGGAAGAAGATCCGGTACGGGCGGTCGGCGACGTAGCCGATGTGCGGGGTGGCCAGCACGTTGTCCAGTGTGCGCAGTGGGTGGCCGGATGGCAGCGGTTCGGTGTCGAACACGTCGAGGGCCGCACCGGCGATGGTGCGGCTTCTCAGCGCCGCCACCAACGCTGCCTCGTCGACGATCGGTCCGCGAGAGGTGTTGACCAGCAAGGCCATTGGCTTCATCAGGGCGAGCTCGGCGGCGCCCACCAGACCGGCGGATCGCCCGCTGAGCTTCAGGTGGACGCTCAGCACGTCGGCGGTGGCGAACAGGTCTTCCCTGCTCACGCGCGTCGCGCCTGCCTCGGCGGCCGCCTCCGGGGTGAGGTTCTGGCTCCAGGCGATCACCTTCATCCCGAAGGCCTCACCGATGCGGGCGACGCGGACGCCGATCCGGCCCAGCCCCAACACCCCGAGCGTGCGGCCGGCCAGCTCGCGACCGACCGAGGTCTGCCAACCGCCGTCGCGCACCGATTGGCTTTCGGCGACCAGGTTCCGCACCCCGGCCAGGATCAGCGCCCAGGTCAACTCGACGGTCGACGCCACGGTGCCGCCGGTGGTCCCGACGTGGATTCCGTGGTCCTCGGCGGCCGCCATGTCGATCGAGGCGTTGAACGGGCCGGTGGACGCGATCATCTTCAGGTTCGGTAGGCGCTCGATGATGCTGCGCGGCAACGGGGTTCGCTCCCGCATCACGAAGACGACGTCGAATGGTTCCAGCCGGGCGACCAACTCGTCGGGATCGGCGATGTGGTCGTTGAACACGGTGACGTCGGCGCGGTCGGTGACCGCAGACCAGTCCGCCATCTGCAGCGCGACGTTCTGGTAGTCATCGAGGACCGCGATCCGCATCGGCGCCGCCATCAGTTCTTGCGTGCCCACCGGAGCCGGTAGCTGGGCAGCTGCAGGTACCCGCGCACGGTGCGCGGCGGGCGCAGCGACAGGTTGAACTGCCCGGCATCGGCCAGTTCGGTGGCCAGCGCCTGGTCGATCCGGATGGTGCCCTTGCGCGCCAGGTTCGCGAGCCGCGCAGCGATGTTGACCACCGGGCCGTAGACGTCACCGCCGCGATAGAGCACCGGACCGAAGGCCAGGCCGGCGTGCACCTGCGGCAGGTGCTCCTCGGCGGTGAACGCGTCCAGCAGTTCCAGGGTGGCCTCGGCCGCCGAGACCGGATCGTCGATCACGAACAGGATTTCGTCGCCGAGGTTCTTGATCACCCGTCCGCCGTGGGCGACGACGGTGTCGAGCACGGTCGACTCGAACCGGTCGAGCACCATCGCGAGCTCGTCGAGGTCGACGTTGCGGGAAAGCCGGGTGTAGCCGGTCATGTCGATGAAACCGACCACCGCCGGCCGACTCTCCACCAGGTTCTCGACGGCGGATCCGTCGGGGAACAGCGCCCGTTCCACTTCGGCGGCCAGGTGCCGGCGCCAG
The DNA here is from genome assembly GCA_020438785.1 of Mycobacterium sp. Lineage (GTDB taxonomy): Bacteria > Actinomycetota > Actinomycetes > Mycobacteriales > Mycobacteriaceae > Mycobacterium. The sequence continues at coordinate 4,603 of JAGQTW010000163.1, forward strand.
GTGTACAGCGTGGTGCGCTCCAATATCGGAAGCAACTCCTGCGTGGTGGCCAGCGCCTGAGTGGCCAGCTCGTCGGCCAACTCCGGATCGTCGACGTTGTGGCCCAACGCGATCCGGGCGCCCAGGACCTCGGAGATGAAGGTCGTCTGCGCCGCCGCTAGCCGAGACATCAGGTTGCCCAACGGGCGGGCCAGCTCCACCAGTCCGTTCTCGTCCACGATGTCGGCGGCAACCAGCGCGACCGCGTCGGCCAGGGCGGCGACGTCGGCGCTGGTGAACACCCGCTGTTCGTCATCGACCTCCGGGAAACCCAGCGCCCGCCACAGCCGCCGTGCCTCGTCGAGTGGCACGCCCACGCGTTCGGCCACCTCGAGCCGGGTGTAGCGGCCCTCCCCGGCCAGCAGTCCACTGGTGATGACCTCCGCGGGAGAAGCCTCGTCGGGTTCGTCCGCTGCGCCGCGCGGCCCCTCATCGGTTCTGCCGCCGAGTAGCGCCAGCAGCGCCGCCAGCAGGCTGTTGCCGCCTATCCGGGCCAGCTCGGTGACCCCCGCCGACCCGAGCTCGACGACGCGCGCCACGAAGTTGGCCGAACCCCGCACCGGATCCACCACCTGCGTGACACTCCTGTTCGTCGGGCGTTACTTGCCAACAATAGGTCTAGTGAGACTGGGCAGCCACGTCAGTCGCCAAGAGGCCAGGTCGTCAACGCCGCACCGGGGTCGCCGAACGGGCAAGTAGCGGCTCTGCGCCTAGGCGCTGAACTCCTTGATGTGCGCGGTGATCCGCTGCGCCAGCCCGTCCGGTAACGAGATGGCCAGCTGCACGTCGTCGAGCAGGACTGTGCCCTCGGCATAGGGCAGCAACTCCCGGCCCTCGGCGACCCGGCGGCACATCGTCTCGATGAACTGCTCGAAGCCGGCCAACGGGCACATCGTGAGGGCGCCCATGTCCTGGACGAACACCGTGACATCCCGGTTGACCGTGGTGTGCAGGCAGCGTTCGGCCTGCGCCAGGAAGCTCTCGTGGTAGTCCATCAGACGGTTCGCGATGTGCAGGACCGCATCCGGCTCGGCGCCGTCATCCACGCTGAAACTCTTCAACGCTCCGGTGAAGCCGGGGCTGAGCATGAACTGCTCGAGCTGAGCCACCAGATCGGCGACCTCCTGCATGACCTGGAAGGCGAGCGCCGAGTAGTACCGGCCATCGTGCTGGATGCCACCGCGCGGCTGATATCCCAAAGCGCAGTCCCGTAGGCGCGGCTGTACGGTGTTGCGGCGTTGTACCAGAACGGATGTGAAGGCGGCCCATCGCCACAGCGGAAGCCGATCGGCCAGTAGCTTGTCCAATCCCTCCCGGGTGCGGGCGACCTCGGCGATCTCGGGGCCGTTCTGTTCCTTGGGCAGGATGCGCTTCGGCTCCGGGTTGATGGGCCGGGCCATCCCCTCCGCGGCGGCCCGCAGGTCGGTCGGCCACGGGAAGGGTTCGGGTTCGTCGGGCCGCCGACCGGCGCGGTAGGCCGATGTTCCGAACGGCGTCAGCGCGGCGAGGGCGGCAAGGGCCAGCCACCCCGACCCGCCCCCGATCGCGGCCAGCAGCAGTAGCACGCCGCCGATCAGGCTCCACCACGCATGGCGCGGGAGCCGTTGATCGAGGCGGCCGAGTTTCACGGCCCGGATGCTAGGTCGTCGCACCGACAGGTCGGTGCTGCAAGCTACTCCGCGTCGCGGACGGCATCGAGGCGTTCGCTCACCCGGGCCAGCGCCTCGTCGATGACGTCCATCTTCTCGCCGCGGCGTTCGTTCGCCGGCTGCGCGGCGCCGCGGGCGCCCTCGGCCTCCACCCGGGCCGCGCCCTGCCGCCGCAGCAGGCTGAAGTTCTTCTCCCGGGCCTGTCGGAGCCTGGCCTGTAGGTCCCGCAGCGCCGACTCGTCCATGCGCTCCAGCGCACTGGGGTGGCTCTGGTCGATCAGCGCGTTCTCCTGGGCGGTCATGTTCACGTGGTGGTTGCTCACGCGTAATTCATAGCCGACGCGGGCATAGCTCACGCCCCGATTCCGCTTCGGTCCCAAGAAGTCAGTCGGTGCTTTGGTCTGCGACTTCCCACGGGTTCTGGTCCCGGAGAAATCCGGTAAGCATGATCCCGGAGCGGTAGGGGTGCCGCCACGCCCGCATGTCGATCGCCAGCTGGTCACCGCGATCGAGGTCGTTGACGAACCAGGTGCGCGAGGACGGATCCAGCGGGATGACCTGACTGTCCCAGCGCTTGCGGAAGTCCGGGTAGTGCTTCAGGTTGAGTTCCACCGCCTTGAGGTAGGCCGGGTTGTGCCGGTCGACGAGGATGCGGGTTCGGCCGGTGCTGACCCACCAGTCGGCGATCTCCGACCAGTTGACCAGGATGCGCTGGGCGTCCGGGTGCCCGTACTGCCAATCCACCATGTCGCGGTATCGGTCGGCATCCTTGAACAGCCGCAGGAACGCGGCGTTGTAGTGGGAGTCCTCGTCGTTGGTGATCCAGGCCGTTGGCTGCGGGATGCGGTCCAGGTAGGCGACCACCGGCTGGCTGTCCAACAGTTCGACGGTCGGCCAACGCGCCGCCAACAGGAAAAGGTACTGGTGCTCCCAGGTGCTCAGCCCGCACGCCTTGGCGATGTTGTCGAGGTCGACGTCCATCGGGTCGGAGCGCTCGCCGTGCTCCAGGCGGTAGAGCCAGGTCTGGCTGCGGGCGATGGCCTGGGCGAGCTCGGCGGCCCCCAAACCGGCCCGGGAACGTGCTGCGCGCACGAACTCGCCCAGCCCCGCCCGGTCCACATTGGAATCTTCTGCCTGAACGGCCATTCAGGCAAATTCACACGGCCTTTATTGACGGTCCAATTTGGACGCCTGGTCCGTTGGCCGCAGCAAAAACATTCCGGTAGTCTTTTTTCATCCCGGATAGCAGAATTGCCGTCCGGGAACCACACACGCTTCGGGAGATGGATGTTGGGTCCGAGCAGGCGGTATACCGAGGCAACGCACTGATGGACGACCACGAGTTCCCTCGGCCGGTAGCGGTCCTGACCATCGTCATCGCCGGGCTCGTGCTGTTTTGGCAACGTTTGAGCGATCGCCTCTCCCCAGGGGCCATCGCTTCCGCCGTAGCAGAAGCCCCGCAGACCCGGCACCTCTGCGCAGCGTCACGCCACCCCGGTCACCCGCACACCTACGTTTGAGGCTCCCGTGAGACTTCCGTGGTGCAGGCACGAGTGGGTCGAATGGGATGACTTCACCCACTATCCCGACTATCTCGAAGTGCCCATGATCGTGCGGGCGTACAAGTGCGCCAAGTGCGGCAGTGTCAGACGCGAGCAGAAATCCTGAGCCGAGCCGACTCAACGCCGGCCGGGCGGCTTGTCGCGCGGTTTCTCGATGGCCAGGAACTCCTGTTCGGGCCGGCCGGTGGTGCCGTAGCGGAGTTGGATCTTCACCTCGCCCGCACTGGCCAGCGTCGAGAGGTAGCGTTGCGCGGTCGCCCGGGACACCCCGATCTGGGCGGACAGCTCCATAGACGACATGGGCTTCCCCGCTGCACGCAGCGCCTCCAGCACGAGTTGCTTGGTGGGTGAGGCCGCCGCGGAGAGAGCCGGTTGCGCCGCGATGCGGGGGCGAAGCGCGTCGAGCGCCGCGTCCACCTCCTTACCGCTGAGGTTCGACCCGGAGAGGATCTTGCGATAGCGGGCGTAGCCGGACAGCCTGGCCGCCAGATCGGTCGGGGCGAATGGCTTGACCAAGTAGCTCAACGCCCCCGCGGCGATCGCGGCCCGGATCGTCGGGGCATCGGTGGCCGCGCTCAAAACGAAGGCGTCGCAATTCAACTCGCGCACGAAATCGACCCCGGAGCCGTCGGGAAGGTAGACGTCCACCAGCGCGAGGTCGACGGGGTCGGCCTTGCGGGCGGCGGCCAGGGTCGTCGCAGTCGCCGTCACGCTGAAACCCGGTAACGCGTTGACGATGCCCGCGTGCATGTTGCCGACCCGGAAGTCGTCGTCGACCACGAGCACCTTCAGCTCTGTGCTACCCATTGGGCTTCCTCCTCCGCCATCACGCCCGGCAGCCGGGCGATGAACTCTGCGCCGCACAGCACAGCACCCGGACTGCCCGGGCTGGACAGCCGCACGTCGCCGCCCAGTGCCCGGCTGATCTGCCGCGACAGCGCCATCCCGATGCCACGGCCACCGGGAATGCCGGAATCCGGTTTGGTCGACCTGCCCTCGACGAACACGTCGTCGACAAAGTCGGGTGCGACCCCGTCACCGCTGTCGGCCACGGTGATGTGCAGCGTCGAACCGTCCTGCAGCAGTTCGACTTCCACGGTCTTGGCGTCGGCGGCGCCGGTTCGGGCGGCGTCGATGGCGTTGTCGACGAGGTTGCCCAGCACGGTCGTCACATCGACGGGAAGCGTGAGCCGCCCGGGCACCCAGGTGTTCGGACCGATCGTCAACGACACGCCGGCCTCCCGGGCGGAGGCGGCCTTCGCCGCGAGAAACGCCTGCAAGAACGGATCACGGATGTCGTCGATGCCCGGCAGCGCCGAGCCAAGCGGGCCGGATCCCAACAGCTCTTCAACGTACTGGGCAGCCTCCCCGGTACGGCCGCTGTGCAGCAGGCCGTTGAGCAGGTGCAGCCGGTTGTCGAACTCGTGGCGCTGCGCGCGCAGCGCGGTGCTCATCAACCGCACCGCGTCGAGCTGATGGGTCAGGGACTCGACGTCCGTGCGATCGCGCACGACGAGTACGGTTCCCAGATCGCGCCCCTCGCGCGCGACGTGTCGCGCCGAGACCACCAGGATTCGGTCGCCGACGTTGGCGATCACCGGCGTTGCGTCTGCCGACTCGAGGACCTCGAGCACCCTTGGCGTCAAGCCGATCTCGTCGACCGGGCGGCCCGACTCGTTGCCGACTCCGAGCAGCCGGCAGGCCTCGTCGTTGACGAACGTCGTCTGCCCGGCGGTGTCGACGGCCAGCACGCCCTCGTCGATGCCGTGCAGGACCGCGGCCTGCCCGCGGATCAGCTCGGCCATCTCGGAAGGCTGCAGGCCCATCGTCAACCCCCGCCACCGGCGGGCCAGCAGCACCGAGCCGACCACCCCGATCGACAGCGCTGCGCCGACCAGGACCGCCGCCGCGCGCACGTCGCTCCAGAGCTGGCGGTGCACCGCGGCCGTCGAGATCCCGATGCTGACCTCACCGATGACACGATCCGAATCCGGCGCCAGCACAGGCACTTTGGCGCGGACCGAGGGCCCCAGCGTGCCGGACTGCCGCATCACCTGTTCCCGCCCCACCAGCACCTCGGACGGGTCGGTGCTGACGTGCTGGGCGAGTTCGTTGCGGTTGGGATGGGTCAGCCTGATGCCGGCATTGTTGGTGATCACCACGAACAGCACGCCGGTACGCTGCTGGATCTCGTTGGCCAGCTTCTGCAGCGGTCCGTTCGCCAACTCGTCGATCACCGCCGGGCTCGGTGTCAGCGCAACGTTCTCGTAGCGCGCGACATTGGCGCGGACCGCCGGGGCGAAGGCGATCGCACGCGCGGTGTCCAACGACTGGTTCTCGTACTGCGCGGCCAGGCGCTCATGGCTCAGGTAGGCAAGCAGCCCGCCCGCGATGCCCAGGGTGAACGTCACCACGGCGAGTTGCAGCACCAGCACCTGGGTGGCGAGCCGCACATCCACGCGCAGCCTCCGCACCATGGACGCAGCGTACGCGGGCCGGTGAGCAGATTGCGCAAAACTTGGAGTTGGCTAGTTGCGCGGTTCTGACGGGTTGGTGTCCCGACGTCAGTTGTTCACCCAATCGCCGTCGAGCGCCGTCTTGCCGCGCGATACTGGCGCCCACCTGAGCAGGTGAACGAGGACTGGGGAAGTAGTCGCCATGAGTGATGTGATCTCGAAGCGGATCGCCGTACCGAAGGACGACAGCCGGACGGGTATGAGTGCCGATGCGCTGACGCGTGGCATCAACGACCACCTCCGCTACACACTGGGGCGGCCCGCGAAACTGCTGGAGCCCAAGCACTACTACCAGGCGCTGTCGCTGGCGGTGCGCGATCGCCTTCAGGACCGCTGGCTCAAGAGCACCCAGACCTACCTCGAGACCTCCTCCAAGGTGGCCTGCTACCTGTCTGCGGAGTTCCTGCTCGGCCCGCACCTCGGCAACAACCTGCTGAACCTCGGCCTCGAGGAGGAGGCCCGCACCGCCTTGAGCGAGCTGGGCCAGGACTTCGACGAGGTGCTCGCCTGCGAGGAGGAACCGGGCCTGGGCAACGGCGGGCTGGGCCGGCTGGCGGCCTGCTATCTGGACTCGCTGGCCACCCTGGCGCGCCCCGCGATCGGCTACGGCATCCGCTACGAGTTCGGCATCTTCGACCAGGACATCCGCGACGGCTGGCAGGTGGAGAAGACCGACTACTGGCTGGCCGACCCCAATCCCTGGGAGATCGTCAAGACCGACCTCGACTACGTCGTCGGCTGGGGCGGGCACACCGAGCGCTACACCGACGAGCACGGCCACGAACGGGTGCGCTGGGTTCCGGAGCGCTCGGTCAAGGGGGTGTACTACGGCACCCCGATCCAGGGCTACGGGGTGAACAACTGCAACACGCTGGCGCTGTGGAGCGCCCGGGCCATCAGGTCGCTCGCGCTGGACGCCTTCAACGCCGGGGACTACTACCGCGCCGTCGAGGAGGAGGTGGAGTCCGAGACCGTCACCAAGGTGCTCTACCCGAACGACGAGCCCGAGGCGGGCAAGCAGCTGCGGCTGCTGCAGCAGCACTTCTTCGTGTCGTGCTCACTGCAGGACATCCTGCACCTGATGGCGGACCTCGCCGGGGCGGACGTCCGGACGCTGCCCGAGCGGGCGGCCGTGCAGCTCAACGACACTCACCCGTCGATCGCGGTGGCCGAACTGATGCGGCTGCTGGTCGACGAGCGCGAACTGGACTGGGGCGAAGCCTGGCGCATCACCGTCGAGACCTTGGCCTACACCAACCACACCCTGCTGCCCGAAGCCCTGGAGACCTGGCCGCTGGCGATGTTCGAGCGTTTCCTGCCAAGGCATCTGGAGATAGTCTACGAGATCAACAGCCGCTTTCTCGACGAGGTGCGGGCCAAGTTCCCCGGCGACGAGGACCGGGTGCGCCGAATGTCGATCATCGGCGAGGACGGCGGCCGGCGGGTCCGGATGGCGAATCTGGCCACCGTCGGCAGCCACGCGATCAACGGGGTCGCCGCGCTGCACTCCGAGTTGCTGAAAACCACTGTGCTCAAGGACTTCTACGAACTCTGGCCGGAGCGGTTCAGCAACAAGACCAACGGGGTGACGCCGCGCCGCTTCGTCGCGCTGTCGAACCCGGGCCTGCGGTCGCTGCTCGACGAGACCATCGGTGCGGGCTGGCTCACGCACCTGACCGAGCTGCGCAAGCTGGAGCCGTTGGCCGGCGATCCGGCGTTCCAGACCCGCTGGCGTGCGGTCAAGCGGGCCAACAAGGCGCGGCTGGCCGACCTGGTCCGCGCGACGAGCGGGGTGGAATTGAACCCGGACTGGCTGTTCGACATCCAGGTGAAGCGGATCCACGAGTACAAGCGTCAGCATCTCAACGTGCTGCACATCGTGTCGCTGTACAACCGGCTCAAGGCGAACCCGGATCTCGAAATCCCCCCGCGTGCCTTCATTTTCGGCGGCAAGGCCGCACCCGGCTACACCATGGCGAAGCTGATCATCAAGCTGATCAACTCCGTCGGCGAGACCGTGAACAACGATCCCGACGTCAACAAATTCCTGAAGGTGGCCTACGTCCCGGACTTCAGCGTCAAGAACGCACAGCTGATCTACCCGGCGGCCGATCTGTCCGAACAGATCTCGACCGCGGGCAAGGAGGCATCGGGAACCGGCAACATGAAGTTCATGATCAACGGCGCGCTCACCATCGGCACCCTCGACGGGGCGAACGTCGAGATGCGCGAGGAGGTCGGCGCCGAGAACTTCTTCCTGTTCGGCCTCACCGTGCCCGCCGTGCAGAAACTGCTCAGCGAGGGTTACCGGCCCGCCGACTACATCGCGGCCAACCCCGAGTTGGCCGGGGTGCTCGGTGCGATCGGCTCCGGGCGGTTCTCCCACGGGGACACCGAGGTGTTCCGCCCGATCGTCGACAATCTCACCCAGCACGACCCCTTCCTGGTGGTCGCCGACTACGCCGACTACATCGCCTGCCAGCAGCAGGTGAGCGCCACCTGGCTGGACACCGAGGCGTGGACCCGTAAGTCGATCCTCAACTCCGCGCGCAGCGGCAAGTTCTCCTCCGACCGCTCGATCGCGGAGTACTGCGAGGACATCTGGGATGTCGGACCGGTGGCCGTCGAGGACTGATTACTGGACCTTGTAGATCCAGATCAGGTTCGACGTCAGCTCCCCGGTGTCGGTCCACTTGTAGCGGCGCGCGAGGCCCTGGCCGTCGTACCCGGCGACGAAGTCGCGCAGCGCCGGGCGGGTGACCGCCCCGGAGTCGATGCCCTTCAACAGGATTGCGGCGGCGTCATACGCCTCGACACTGTAGGTGCCCGGCGCCTGGCCGAACTTCTTGGTGTAGGCGTCGACGAAGGCGTCCGGGGCCGGGCCGCACGGGCAGGACACGACCGCATCCTTGGCGGATGCTCCTGCGGCCTTGACGAATTGGGGATCCTTGAGTCCGTCCGGGCCGAAGAAATAGCCCTTGAAACCGGCCTGGCGCAGCTGGTCCACCAGCAGGGCGCCCTCGGTGTAGTAGGCGGCGTAGGCCACCGCGTCGGGTGACTGGCCCATGATCTGAGTCACCGCCGCCGAGAAGTCCTTGTCGCCCTTCTTGATCGAGATGGTGCACGCCGAGTCGGCGAGCGGCCCGAGGGTCTGGGCGATCGCCGCGGCCTGGCCCTTGCCGGCGTCGGTGCTGTCGTCGACCACGCACACCTTCTTCACGCCGAGGGTGTTCTTCATGTAGTTGGCCAGTGACGGGCCCTGCACGCCGTCGTTCGACAGCCCGCGGAAGAAGGTCTTCCAACCCCGTTCGGAGAGGCTGACATTGGTGGCCGACGGGGTGATCGCCACCAGTCCGGCCTGGTCGAAGATGGCGCCCGTCGCCTTGGTCTCCCCCGACCACGTCGGGCCGACCAGCCCAACGATCGACTCGTCGTTGACGATCTCCGGCGCGACGGCGGTGGCCTTCTGCGGATCACCCTCGGTGTCGAAGGGCTTGAACTGGACCTGGCAACCCGGGTTGGCCGCGTTGTGCTGATCGACGGCCAGCTGGGCGCCGTCCTTGACGTTCGTGCCGAACGGGGTGTCGGCCCCGGTCAGCGGACCGGCCATCGCCAGCGACACCGGCGGGCAGGTGGCCTTACCGTCGCCCGCCGGATCGAGCGGTGCACCCCCGGATTCCAGCTTGACTTCATTGCCGTTCTGGTCGACCGGTTTCTGCGGGACGATGCTCAGCGCCGCATCGCCGGGGGTCGAGGCGTTCTGCGTGCAGCCGACGGCGCCGATGGCGATGAGGGCCGCCGCGACGGCGAATGCGATTCGTTTCGGGCGGTCCACGTCACTCCTGCGGTCATCGGACTCGGGCGGCCAAAGGCTACTACGAGCGCCAACCAGCGCAGTTGGCGGGCGCCCGACGACGCGGAACCGACCTATTCGCTATTCTGCTGGGCGGAAATACGGCTCAACCGTGCCGGTGAGCTTGATGACCATCGGATGTCCGCGGCGATCCTTCGCGGTGGGAACTTCCACGCGGACCCAGCCCTCGGCCACGTTGTATTCGTAGACATTGTTCTTCTCGACACCGTTGAAGCGGACACCCACGTCGCGGCTCAGCGCCTCTTCGTTGTAGAAGGGGCTGCGCGGATCAATGGACAGGTGATTCGGGGGAACGTCTGCGTTCTGATCGTCGGACATGGTGGCTTTCGTTAGATCCTGTGTCGGGTGCGGATGAACTTCCAAGAACCTACGCGGACCCCTGCGGAGCCGGGTTACCGGTAGCCGTCCATCGCCCGCCGACAAGAAACCCCATTTCGGCTCGGCACAGACTCAATCCGCTCTGGGGGCCGGCTGCTGCTGCGTGATGCAGTGGACGCCGCCGCCACGCTCGAACAACGGCCGAGCGTCCACGCTGACCACCCGCCGGCCCGGATACTGCTCGGCCAGGATCGCCATGGCGTTACGGTCCTCGCTGTCCCCGAACGAGCAGGCGATGACGCCACCATTGACCACAAGGTGATTGATGTAGCTGTAGTCGACGTAGCCCTCGTCGTCGGTCAGCGTTGCCGGAGCCGGCATTTCAACGATCTCCCACGGCTGGCCGGCCGCGTCATGACTGCTGTCCAAAGCCGCCCGCACGGTGCGGCTCACCTGGTAGTCGGGATGCGAGGCATCACGCTGAGTGTGCAGCAGCATGCGTCCGGGTGCGGTGATGGCGGCGACGATGTCCACGTGTCCCCGGGTGCCGAACCGCTGCGAGTCGCGGGTCAGCCCGCAGGGCAGCCACACCGCGTGGGTGGCGCCGATGGTGCGCGCCAGTTCCACTTCGACGTCGTGGCGGGTCAGGCCCGGGTTGCGGCCGGGGTCAAGTTGCACGGTGTCGGTCACCAACACGGTGCCCTCACCGTCGACGTGAATGCCGCCGCCCTCGTTGACCAGCTCCGAGGAGATCACCGGCACGCCGGCGGCCTCGGCTACCAGTCGGCCGATGGTGGCGTCGCGGTCCCACCGCGCCCAATCCTGGGCGCCCCAGCCGTTGAACACCCAGTCCACCGCTGCCACCGACCCGTCGGCGGTGTGGACGAACGTCGGCCCGATATCGCGCATCCACGCGTCGTTCAGCGGCGCTTCGATGGTGTCGACGCTCGACGAGAGATACCGGTCGGCGGCCGCCCGCTCACCGGGGTCCACCACCACGGTCACCGGTTCGAACTCGGCGACGGCATGGGCGACCGCCGCCCAGCTGAACCGAGCCTCGTGCCGGGCCTGCTCGGTGTCGCCAAGGGAGTAGCCCGCGGTGGGGAAGGCCATCCAAACACGTTCCTGCGGCGCGTATTCGGCCGGCATCCGGGGGTCCATGCTGGCGATCATAGGGGTGGAGTGCGCGGTGGCGGGATACGTCGAGAACCGGTGGCCTCGAAGGCCGCCGCAAACGACAGCAATCGGGTGTCGCTATAGGCGTGCCCGGCGAAGGTCAGACCCGCCGGCATACCGATGTCGGCCATGATGCCCATCGGCACGGTGACGGTCGGGATGCCCAGATGCCGGGGCACGAGATTGCCGTTGGCCACCCAGACCCCATTGCGCCAACCCAGATCAGCCGAGGCCGGGTTGATGTCCATGTCGGCCGGGCCGACGTCGGCCACGGTCGGGAAGATCACCGCATCCAGACCGCGGCGGTGCATCCAGGTGGAGAAGTCGGTCTTGCGGGTCTGCTCCAGGCCGCGCAGTCCCTCCTCGATGTGCGGGATGTCGAGGAAGGACTCGATCGGGTGGTCCCGGATGAACGCCGGGTAGCTGTTGATGTCGTCGTCGAACCCCTGGACGCGGTCCGGCAGTGCCCCGGGGGGATTCACCCAGATCCGCTCGCCGTCGACCACGGCGAGGTTCGGGACGGCCGGGTCGCCGTTGGCGCGCAAGAAGTCGTCCCACGACCATGCGGACAGGTCGAGGATCTCGCGGTGCAGGAACTCCGGGCTGACCAGACCGCGGGTCTTGATCGATGGCGCCCCGGCACGGTCGCATTCGTAGTTGGACACCACCGGGAAGTCCACCAGCACCACATCAGCCCCGGCGCCGATCAGGGCGGCGCCCGCGGACTGGAACAGGTCGATGACTGACTGGCGGGTCTCGATGCGCTGCCCGGTGGCCCCGCCGATACCCAGCCCCTCGCCAACGCCGGCTTCGGGGTCGGCGTTGATGTACATACGGGGAACACCGAATCGCTTGCCCGCCAGTACCTTCCGAGCTGCGGCTGTATCAGTCGGAATGATCTCCCGGTAGGATCCCGGCCGCACCTTCGAGGCAGCGGGGATAGTGATCCACGGTTGGCTCCGCCACAGATCACCGCGCGTGTCAGCGTCGTCGGCGACGATGACGTCGAGCACCTCGGCCATGTCGGCCATCGTGCGAGTATGCGGCACAACGACGTCCATGGTGGGGACCAACGGCCAGTTTCCCCGCACCGAGATCACCCCGCGCGACGGGGTGTACGCGCACAACGCGTTGTTGGTCGCCGGGGCACGACCACTGGACCAGGTCTCTTCCCCCAGCCCGAAAGCCGCGAAGCTGGCTGCGGTCGCTGTACCCGAACCATTGGACGAACCCGACCCGAACGCAGCGGTGAGAAACTTTGCGTTGTAGGGGCTTTCGGCGCGACCGTACAGGCCGCGCTGCATACCACCGTTAGCCATCGCCGGCATGTTGGTCAGGCCGATGAGGATCGCCCCGCCACGGCGCAACCGCTCGATGGCGAAGGCGTCCTTCTGGGCGACCAGGTTGGCGAAGGCGTACGAGCCGGCCGCCGCGGTCAGCCCCTTGGCCAGGTAGCTGTCCTTGGCGGTGTAGGGGATGCCATCCAGGGGCCCGAGCAACTCGGCACGCGAGCGCCGCCGATCAGACTCGGCCGCCTCGGCCAGGGCGTCGTCGTTGAACACGACGATCGAGTTGAGCGTCGGCCCGCTGCGGTCGTAAGCCTCGATACGACGCAGGTAGGCCTCGACGAGTTGCACGGCGGTCACCCGGCCGCTCTCCAGCGCGCCGCGCAGGTCGCCGATCCCCGCTTCGGTGACCTCGAACGAACTCACGGTCGGATCATGTCACGGCGCTGCCGTTGGTAGGGGCAGCCGAACACGCCGGTGGGGCCTCCGTAAGCTCATCGCCGTGGAACTCAACGGAGCAAGTGCAATCGTCACTGGTGGGGCGTCCGGTATCGGTGCGGCCACCGCACGTCAACTGGCGGACCTCGGTGCCCGCGTCGTGGTCGCCGACCTGCAGGCCGACAAGGGCCAGGAACTTGCCCATGAGATCGGCGGCGTATTCGTCACCGTCGACGTCACCAAGACCGAGCAGATCGAGGACGCGGTCAACACGGCGATGGACCTCGGCCCGCTGCGCGCGCTCGTCAACTCGGCAGGTGTCGGGTGGGCCCAGCGCACCATCGGCAAGGACGGCGAGTTCGCCTCGGCACACGACCTCGGCGCCTACAAAAAGGTGCTCGACATCAACCTGGTTGGCACGTTCGACTGCATCCGACTCGCGGCAACCGCAATGAGCCGGCTCGAGCCGACCTCCACGGGCGAACGCGGCGCAATCGTCAACATGACCAGCGTCGCGGCCTTCGACGGTCAGATCGGGCAAGCAGCGTATTCCTCGTCCAAGGGCGGCGTGGTCGGCCTGACCCTTCCGGTGGCACGTGACCTCTCTGCCGTGGGGATCCGGGTCAACACCGTGGCTCCCGGCCTTATCGACACCCCGATCTACGGCGAGGGCGAGGCCTCCGAGGCGTTCAAGGCCAAGCTCGGCGAGTCGGTGCTGTTCCCGCATCGGCTCGGCAAGCCCGAGGAACTGGCATCGATGGTCATCGAGCTGATCACCAACTCCTACATGAACGCCGAGATTGTCCGCGTCGACGGCGGCATCCGGATGCCACCCAAGTAGGTCGAGACGCCGGGACGCGTGAGCGCGATGCCGGAGAGGCGTGCCGGTCCGGCCGGAAACATCCGCGACGATCGCGAGGTTGCCACCTTCGCCTGACGTGCCTCAAAACACAGAACCGAATGAGACACCCTCACTGAGGCGGGCCAAGCGGTGTCGCAAAAGTTCGTCCTGGAAGTTGGCTGTCTCGGCATTGTTTGTCTTTGGAACTACTGACACACCCTGCTAGAAGCTGATCCGGCGTCCGGCGCCCGCCAGACGGGGGAGCATGCGCCGCGCAGACCCTCGACGAAAGACCGAGCTGCCGGGGGCCAAGACCTTCTGCGACGCTGTGTGCGGCACCGGCGAAGACCGAGCCCGGTCCACAGGACATTGCGGCACAGAACGTCCCCGCCGGGAGCCGCGTGATGCCGCGATTAGCCGGTTCGGTTGATCGACAAAGCGGCAAGAATGGACCGAACTGTCGTCAAAAGACGGTCAAGCGTAGGCCAGATACCGATTCTTCCTGGTGGAGCTAAGGGGACTCGAACCCCTGACCCCCCACACTGCCAGGAACAGGCACAAGCACTGAACAGGCAGTTCAGGGGTGTTCTTGGCCTGTAGTTGGTGTTGTAGAGGTGGTAACTGTCGTCAGGGTTCTCGTCAAAATTGTCGTCGGTCCAGACCTGGAATCACCGGCGCGCCGCCCCTTCGACCGGCTCCCCGCAAAGGGAACCCACCCTTGCGTTCCCCACCGCAGCATGAGGTTTTGATGGTTACAAACAGTGGCTATGATGGTTAGTATCTGTCGCGGCGATTGTTTGTAAGGAGGTATGCATCATGCTGTTCGAGCCGCCGGAACTGGACGCTCGCGAGCACGAGGTCATCTCCGAAATCGACGAACTTCGCAAACGACTGCGTTCACGCCTCTATGAACCGCGCCGCTGGACGGGATCCCTGCGCCGGGTGCAATTTGCCCGCGCAGTCCAGGGCTCAAACAGCATCGAGGGCTACGAAGCCAAACTCGACGATGCGCTCGCCATCGAGATGGGCGAGGAGGCTCTGGATGCGAGCGAAGAGACCGCCTTGGCCATCAAGGGCTACCGCGATGCGATGACCTATGTCCTCCAACTTGCTGAGGAGCCGCGGTTCCGTTTCGAAGAGCAGCTCATCAAGAGCCTTCACTTCATGATGACGAACTACGACCTGAAGAGCCGCCCCGGCCGGTGGCGCGCGGGCCCCATCTACGTCCAGAAGGAAGAGACCGGCGAGATCGTCTATGAGGGCGTCGACGTGGACTCCGTCGATGGCCTCGTGCACGAACTCGTCACCTGCCTGGAATCCGATGGCGACATCCCCATCGTCGTCAAAGCCGCGATGGCTCACCTCAACCTCGTATTGATCCATCCCTTCCGAGACGGAAACGGTCGCATGGCGCGCTGCCTCCAAACCCTGGTGCTCGCCAGGGAAGGAATCGTTTCCCCGGTCTTCTCCAGCATCGAGGAATACCTCGGCCAGGACACGCGCTCGTACTACGACGTGCTCGCGGAGGTCGGAGCCGGCTCATGGCAACCAACCAGAGACACGCGGCCCTGGATTCGCTACGTGC
>JAGQTW010000164.1 GCA_020438785.1 Mycobacterium sp.
GCACCACCGAGGCGAAGGCCTCGTTCAGCTCGAACAGGTCGATGTCGTCGACGGTCAGGCCCGCCCGGTCGAGCGCCTTCAGCGTGGCGGGGGTGGGGCCGGTCAGCATGATGGTCGGGTCGGCACCGGTGGTGGCGGTGGCCACGATCCGGGCCCGCGGGGTCAGGCCCTGCGACTTGCCCGCCTTCTCTGAGCCCACCAGCACCAGGGCGGCGCCGTCGACGATGCCGGAGCTGTTGCCGCCGGTGTGGACGTGGTTGATCTTCTCCAGCCAGTGATACTTCTGCAGCGCCACATCGTCGAAGCCGGCCATCGCGGCCAGCTGCTCGAAGGCCGGCTTGAGCTTGCCCAGGCCTTCCTTGGTGGTGTCGGGGCGCATGTGCTCGTCGTGGTCGAGGATGAGCAGGCCGTTCTGGTCGCGGACCGGCACCACACTCTTGGCGAAGTAGCCGCCTGACCATGCCTCGGCGGCGCGCTCCTGGGACTGCAGCGCGTAGTTGTCGACGTCGTCGCGGGAGAAGCCCTCGATGGTGGCGATCAGGTCGGCGCCGATGCCCTGCGGGGCGATGTAGGCGTCGTAGGAGGTGGCGGGGTCGGCCATCATGGCGCCGCCGTCGGAGCCCATCGGCACCCGGCTCATCGACTCCACGCCGCCGGCGATCACCATGTCGTCCCAGCCGGAGCGCACCTTCTGCGCGGCGGTGTTGACGGCCTCCAGGCCCGAGGCGCAGAACCGGTTCAGCTGGACGCCCCCGACGGTGTCGGGCATCTTGGCCGCGATCACCGCGGTGCGGGCGATGTCGCCACCCTGGTCGCCGACCGGGGAGACGCAGCCCAGGATGACGTCACTGATCAGGCTCTCGTCCAGGTCGGGGTTACGCCTGCGCAACTCCTCGATCAGCCCGGTGACCAGGTTGAGCGGCTTGACCTCGGTCAGGGCACCGCCCCGCTGCTTGCCGCGAGGCGTGCGGATGGCCTCGTAGATGAAGGCTTCTTCGGACATGGTTATCCCCTTCTGTCCTGTTCGGAGTTGTTCGTCGTCCGGCTACCGGGAGCCTAGTCGCTGTAGCTGCACCCTAACAGCAGCCTCGGCCAACCTGTTGGTTGGGCGGTTGACCTGCGCTTAACCTCTGGCAGCGGCTATCACTAGGCTCGCGCTGTGACAGTTCCCAATGTCGCCGGCCAGGCCGCGACGGTCCAGCGGTTGCAGCCCTTCGCGGTCAACATCTTCGCCGCGATGTCGGCGTTGGCCGCCCGCCTCGAGGCGGTCAACCTGGGCCAGGGCTTCCCCGATGAGGACGGGCCGCCCGCCATGCTCGAGGCGGCACAACAGGCCATCGCCCACGGCGTCAACCAATACCCGCCGGGACCGGGCATCCTGGCGCTGCGGCAGGCGATCGCCGCGCAGCGCAGGCGCGCGTACGGCATGGAGTTCGACCCGGAGACCGGGGTGCTGGTCACCGTCGGCGCGTCCGAGGCCATCGCCGCCGCGGTGCTGGGACTGGTCGAACCGGGCTCGGACGTGATCCTGATCGAGCCGGCGTTCGACACCTATGCCCCCGTCATCGCAATGGCGGGATCGAACCGGGTTCCGGTGCCGCTGGTGCCCGACGGTCGTGGCTTCGCCCTCGACGTCGACGCGCTGCGCGCCGCCGTCACCCCGCGAACCAAAGCGATCATCGTCAACTCCCCGCACAACCCGACCGGCACGGTGCTCGCCGAGAAGGATCTGCACGCGCTGGCCGAGTTCGCCGTCGAGGCCGACCTGCTAGTGATCAGCGACGAGGTGTACGAGCACCTGGTCTACGACGGCCGGCGCCATCTGCCGCTGGCGACCTATCCAGGTATGGCCGAGCGGACGGTGACCATCTCCAGCGCGGCGAAGATGTTCAACTGCACCGGGTGGAAGATCGGCTGGGCGTGCGGCACTCCGGAGTTGATCGGGGGGGTGCGCGCCGCCAAGCAGTACCTCAGTTACGTGGGCGGGGCACCGTTTCAGCCGGCGGTGGCCTACGCGCTGGAATCGGAGGGGGCGTGGGTCGCCGCCCTGCGGAGTTCCCTACAGGCCAAGCGGGACAAGCTGGCGGCGGCGTTGACCGAGCTGGGCTTCGGGGTGCACGCCAGCGCGGGCACCTACTTCCTGTGCGCCGATCCGCGACCGCTGGGCTTCTCCGACAGCGCGGACTTCTGCGCCGAGCTGCCGGCGAAGGCCGGCGTGGCGGCGATCCCGATGTCGGCGTTCTGCGATCCGGCGACGAGCCACGCCGGCGCGTGGAATCACCTGGTGCGCTTCGCCTTCTGCAAACGCGACGAGACCCTCGACGAGGCGATCAGGCGTCTGGCCGTGCTACGCGCATAACGTGCTGGCGCAGGCCCTCGGTGGCGGCCTGCAGCACCGTGCGTTTGGCGCGCTTGATCAGGAACTCGGGCAGCGGCGCCGACGGTTCCATCGTGATGTCGAAACGGAGCCGGGTCTTGCCGGCCTCGGGCCGCACGGTGTATTCGACATGCTGGGCATGCTGTTGCGGCGAGCGTTCGGCGTCCCACACCACCCAGTCCCGGCCCCAGTGGTACTCCAGCACTTCGTGGTCGACGAGGCCCAGCACCTTAACGGTGACCGCCACGTGATGGGGACGCCCGTCGTCGTAACGGTCGATCACGTGGGCGCTTTTGTGCACCGACGACCACGTCGGTATGGCTTCGATATCGGCCAGTGCGTCGAGGACCACATCCGGCGCGGCATCGATCAAGATCTCCCGCGATGCCCGCACGGCCATGACACCAATGTAGCGACGGCAAAACCGCCGCGATCACCTTTGGTGGATGTGCTTTGCTACCAACCGATCTCGTCGAGTGGGGTGGCGTGCTGCGGCGGCGATCCGATCGGGCCTGCGGCACTGCGGGAGAACCGCGGCGCCGGCGCGGCCTGCGGTGTGCCGCCGACGTCGACGATGGTTCGCCGGGCCCGCAGGTGCTCGTTGGACTGCGCCTCGGTCCAGGTGAGCACCGGTGTGACGCACGCGTCGGTGCCGGCGAAGACCGCGGTCCATTCGTCGCGGGTCTTGCTCGCGAAGCGTTCGGTGAAGATCCGCTCCAACCTGGGGTGACGTTCGGTGTCGGACTGGGCGGGGACCTCGTCGGCGGACAACCCGAGCCCGTCAAGCAGCGCGGCGAAGAACTGCGGTTCGATCGAGCCGACCGCCATGTACTTCCCGTCGGCCGTCTGGTAGGTCCGGTAGTACGGGGAACTGCCGTCCAGCACGAACGATTCGCGATCGTCGGAGAGTTTCCCGGTCGACTTGAGCGTCCACATCGCCTGCGCCAGCACGCTGACCCCGTCGACCATCGCGGCGTCGACCACCTGGCCCAAGCCGGACTTCTCCCGCTCGTACAAGGCCGCGACGATACCCAACAGCACCAGCATCGAGCCGCCACCGAAGTCGGCGACCAGGTTCAGCGGTACAACCGGGCGCCGGTCGCGGAAGCCGATGGCGTTCAGCGCCCCGGTCTGCGACAGGTAGTTGATGTCGTGTCCGGCGGTCGAGGCCAACGGACCCTCCTGGCCCCAGCCGGTCATCCGGGCGAAGATCAGCCGCGGATTGAGCGCCGCGCATTCCTCGGGCCCGATGCCGAGGCGCTCGCAGGTGCCCGGCCGGAAGCAGTCCAGCAGCACGTCGGCCTTCACGACCAGATCGAGCAGGGCCTGCCGTTGCGATTTCATGTCGAGGTCGACGACGCGCTTGCCGCGGTGAAACAGGTCGATGTTCTCCGCGGCCACCCGCAACCCGCCGCTGGGCCTGCGCACCCGCACCACGTCGGCGCCCAGGTCGGCCAGCACCATCGCGGCGTGCGGGCCAGGTCCGATGCCGCCCAGCTCGATGACCCGGACACCGGCCAGGGGCCCGGTACTGCTCACGGCCACAGGCGGATTCAGCCGCCCTTCTTGATCTTGAGCACCTGCTTGCGCAGCCCGTCGGTCGCGCTCTCGGTGCCGCCCTTGATCGCCCGCTTGAGGATGAATCCGGGCAGCGGCACCGAGGTGTCGACGGTGATCTCGAAGTGCACCTTGGTCTTGGCGCCCTGCGGCGTCAGGGTGTACCTCGCCTCCTGCGAGCGCAGCTGGCCGGCCTTGATCAACGTCCAGCCGGCGGTGTTCTCGCCCCAGCTGTACTCGACGATCTGGTCGTCGGTCAGTCCGGCCGCCTTGATCTTGATCTTGACCCGTTTCGGCCGCCCGTCGTCGTAGGTGTCCACCACCTCGGCGCTCTGGTACTGCGGCGACCAACTCGGCGCGGACTCGACGTCGGCGATGACCTCGAGAATCTCCTCGGGCGTCGCCTCGATGACCACTTCACGGGAATCTTTGACTGCCATGGCGCGACCATAGTTTGTCGCACACCGATCGCACACGAGATCGACACAAGGGCTGCGATCCCGCTCGGGGTCACGACCCTGGTGTCCCGGCTACCCCGATAGGCTGGCCGAATGACCGAATCGGTGGACCCGTCCGCACCACCGAGTGGCACCGGATGCGTCGAGTGTGATGCCGCCGGCGGTTGGTGGGTGCACCTGCGCCGGTGCGCCGCATGCGGGCACATCGGTTGCTGTGACGACTCCCCCATGCGCCACGCCGCCGCCCACTGGCGCGGCAGCGGCCACCCGATCATCCGCTCGTTCGAGCCGGGCGAGGGCTGGTTCTGGGACTACCGGAGCAACCGCTACTGCCAGGGCCCGGAACTCACCCCGCCGGAAAGCCGGCCGCCGGACGAGACCGTTCCCGGCCCACGCGGCCGGGTACCCGCCGACTGGGCGGAGATCCTGCGCAACCGGGCGGACTGAACCTGCTCCTCGCCGTCCTCGCGGCGCAGACAGACCACGGCGTCGATGCCGTCGCAGCCGCCGAGCGTTCCGAACGCGTCGTCGTCGATCACGACCCGCTTCTTGCGCAGCACCGACGAGCCACATGCGACGAAGGCCACCGGCGCACCCTCGTGATCCCGGGAAACCCGCACCGAGTCGCTGAAGTGCAAGCCGATCTCACACTGGTCGAAGACGACGAGGTAGCGAATGGTGAACAGCCAACTGGCATCGGACCGCTGCTCACCGCGGACGATCAACGTGTCGTCAGCGAACCGCGCCATCCATCGATGGTCCTCCGACCGACCGGCGATGCGTGGGAGCACACGCCGTGCTCAGCCCGAAAGTCCCGCTCGCTCCATCTCTTTGCCGAATTCGACGGCCATTTTCTCGGCGAAGGCGGTGACGGCCCGCAGTGGACGCAGCATGACGGTGAACTCGTCGATGAGGCCGTCCTCGCCGACGTGGAGGAAGTCGCAGCCGTTGATGTCCAGGTCGCCGACCCTGGCGGTGAACACCAACGCATGGTCGGCGGCGCCCGGCGCGCCGATCTCCCGCACATAGGTCAGATCTTCGAAAACCCGGGAGACCGCCCGCAGGATGATCGCCACGGTGTCACGGCCGCGGTAGGGCTTGTGGGCGATGGGGCTGCGGAACACCACGTCCGCGGCGAACAGCGCGGGCAGAGCGTCGAAGTCACGGGCCTCGACGGCGGCGCGAAAGGCATGCATGTGGTCAGCATGCCACGGGCGCTCCGCCGGAATCGCTAGTCCGCGGCGACACCCTCACGCAGCGACCGCAGGGCAGTGCTGCACAGCCGGGTCAGTTCGTCGAGCGAACGGTCCGTCCCGACCATCCACATCTCCATCGCCCCGAAGACGGCCGCGGCGATGCAGCGCGCGGTGACGATGGTGTGCAGCCGCTCGTCTCCCGCCGCGCTGTCCGCACCGCGGGAGAGCTGTTCGACGATGGCGTCGGCGAAGTCCGCCTCCAGTTGCCGGGTATGCCGGACGATGCGCCCCGGGTCGAGTTCCCGGGCCCGCAGGGCGGCGATCTGGGTGACCGCCTCAGTGTCGTAGGGGAACGCGAAGATCGCCGATTGCACCGACTCGAGGATCGACTCCTGCGGTGAGCGCTCCAGCAGCGCGGTACGGAACCACTGGAGGCCGGCGTCGTAGTCCGCGAACAGCAGGTCGTGCTTGGACGCGAAGTGGCGATAGAAGGTGCGCAGCGACACCCCCGCGTCGGCGGCGATCTGCTCGGCGGAGGTGTCTTCGACGCCCTGCGCCAGGAACCGGACGAGCGCGGCGCGACGCAGGGCGTCGCGGGTGCGCTCGCTGCGCGCGGTGTGGGCGGGCCGGACCATGCGGAGGAACCTACCCCAGTACTTTCGTCAAAATTGACGAAACTGCCCCGAGATGTCCCTAGACTCGTCGTCCATGACGCTCATCGTTCACGCAGTGCTGGCAATCATCGTCATCGGCCTGATCATCTGGTCGAACCCCGCTATCTTCCGGCGCCCGGCCAGTGGCCCGGCGTTCAGCGCGCTCGAGATCATCTACTACGTGGTCGGCATCGCGTCGGTGGTGTTGGGCTGGTACTTCAACATCAAGTTCGTCCAGCAGTACGCCGACGGAACGGGCAACGTCTTCACCGGCAGCGGAAGCTGGTGGCAGTTCATCTCACTCGGCTATGCCAATCCGGCGGCGGGTTCGGCCAGCCAGGACTACACCATCGGCAATGTGATCCTGCTGCCGCTGTTCACCATCGTCGACGGGTACCGCCGTGGGGTGCGCCGGCCCTGGCTGTACTTCGTGTCGAGCCTGTTCACCAGTTTCGCCTTCGCGTGGGCGTTCTATCTGGCCACCGTCGAACGGCAACGGCTGCACGAGAAGTCGCGACAGGCGGTGGCCGCCTAACTCACGCGGTCCGCGACCAAGGTCGGGTAGTCGGTGTATCCGACCGGCCCGGGCGAGTAGAAGGTGGCGACATCCGGTTGGGTCAACTCGGCTCCGGCGCGCAGCCGGTCGATGAGGTCGGGGTTGGCCAGAAACGACCGGCCCACGGCTGCCGCACTGATGACACCCCAGTCGACGAGATTCTCCAGCTCGCAGAAACCGGTCTCCACCTCCCGGCCGGTGTTGAGCACGAAGGTGCCGGGCCACAGCGCCCGAACCGTTCCGAAGTCGGACGAATCGGGATTGATCAGCACGTGCAGGTAGGCCAGCCCGAGTCCTGAAATACGTTGCAGCAGAGCCTCATAGGCCGACACCGTGTCGACCTCGTTGATGTCACCGGCGTGGTTTCCCGGCGAGATCCGCAACCCCACCCGCTGCGCGCCGATCTCGTCCGCCACTGCTTCGACGACCTCCGCCGCCACCCGGGACCGGTTCTCCGCCGATCCGCCGTAACGATCGGTGCGGGCGTTGGTCGACTCGGACAGGAACTGGTGCAGCAGATAGCCGTTCGCGGAGTGGATCTCCACACCGTCGAGACCGGCGTCGACGGCCCGGCGGGCCGCCGCGCGGAACTCTCCGACGACGTCCGGGATCTCGGCGGTGTCCAGCGCCCGTGGCGTCACGAGCGGTCTCTTGCCCGACGGCGTGTGTGCCGTCATCCGGGCGGCGATCGGTGATGGGCCGACCGGTTCCGCGCCGCTGATGTCCGGGTGCGCCATTCTGCCGACGTGCCAGATCTGCATGAAGATCAGCCCGCCGCGGCCGTGGACCGCGTCGGCAACCTCGGCCCACTTGCGCTGATGAGCATCGGTGTAGATGCCCGGGGTGTTGGCATAGGCGCCGTTGCCCACCCGTGAGACCGCGGTGGCCTCGGTGATGATCAACCCGGCCGACGCCCGCTGCGCGTAGTACTGCGCCTGCAGGTCCGTCGGCGTCCCGTCCGCGGCGGCGCGGCTGCGGGTCAGCGGCGCCATGAAGAGCCGGTGGCCGCCGTTACGGCACCCAGCGCGATCGGGGTCAGCAGGGCCGAGTCGTCGGCCAGGGTGAAGGTCATGCCAGTCAGCAGCGCGCCGGGTCGCCGTTTCATTCCCGGGCGGTTGTGTGACTGCGACAAGCGGGCCCCGATACCCGACGGGGAAGGACGGTTTCCCGTTCCTTCCCACTCTCAATGTATAGCGCACCGGGGGGCTTGCCGCAAGGCCCCGTTCACGTTCCAGAATGTCCCGGTCGCTGCGAGAAGTGCTGGCAATCAAAGACTCTCGGCACGCCGCAGCGACAGACCGGAGATCAGGGGGTTTCATGTTCGACGTCATCATCGTCGGGGCGGGTCCGACCGGATTGATGCTGGCCGGTGAGTTGCGGCTGCACGGTGTGCGTGTGCTGGTGCTCGAGAGGGACGCGGAGCCGCCGGAGCAGGTCCGCGCCCTCGGCCTGCACGTGCGCAGTATCGAGCTGATGGATCAGCGGGGACTACTGGAGCGGTTCCTGGCTCGGGGCAGGCAGTACCCGCTGCGCGGCTTCGCCGGAATCGACAAGCCGCCCCCACTGGGCTTGGACACCGCCCACGGATACATTCTGGGCATTCCGCAGACCCACACCGAGGCGTTGCTGGCCGAATGGGCCGCCGAGATCGGCGCTGAGGTCAGACGCGGCGTCGCGGTGGTCGCCCTGGGTCAGGACGACCCCGGGGTGAGCGTCGAGTTGGCGGACGGTACCCGGTATTCGGCGCGCTACCTGGTCGGTTGTGACGGTGGCCGCAGCGCGGTGCGCAAGCTGCTCGGCGTCGGATTCCCGGGCGAGCCGGCCAGGGTCGAGACGCTGGTGGGCGAACTGGTGCTGACCGCGGACCCGGCCGAGATCGCCGCCGTCGTCGCGGAGGTTCGCAAGACCCAACTGCGTTTCGGGGTGATGCCGCTCGAGAACGGGTTGTCCCGCGTCGTGGTGCCCGGCGACGAGGCCGGCGAGGACCGCACCGTTCCGCCGACCCTCGAGGAGTTCACACTGCACCTCCGCGCGACCGCGGGCACCGATTTCGGGGCGCACTCGCCGCGCTGGCTGTCCCGGTTCGGCGATGCCACCCGACTCGTCGAGCGGTATCGCGTCGGCCGGGTGCTGCTGGCAGGCGATGCGGCACACGTCCATCCACCGGCGGGCGGGCAGGGCCTCAACCTCGGCATCCAGGACGCGGTCAACCTGGGCTGGAAGCTCGCGGCGGCACTCGACGGCTGGGCGCCGGCCGGGCTGCTGGACAGCTACCATCGCGAGCGGCGTCCGGTGGCCGCCGCGGTGCTCGACAACACCCGCGCCCAGATGGCGCTGTTGTCGCTCGAGCCGGGCGCGGTGGCGATGCGCGGACTGCTGTCGGAACTGATGGACTTCGAGGTGGTACACCGGCATCTGATCGAGAAGATCACCGCGATCGGGGTCCGCTACGACTTCGGCCCGGGGCATGAGTTGCTCGGCCGCCGGCAACGCGACGTGCGGCTAGGGCGCGGCCGCCTCTATGAGTTGATGCGCGACGGCCACGGCCTGCTCGTCGACCAGACCGGGCGGCTCTCGGTGGCGGGCTGGGCGGACCGGATCGATCACGTGGTCGACGTCAGCGACGAACTCGCCGTGCCGGCGATGCTGTTGCGCCCGGACGGTCACATCGCGTGGGTCGGCGACGAACAGGGCGACCTCGTCGCGCATCTGCCGACGTGGTTCGGCGCCGCACACGGTTGACGCCCGGAGTCACGCCCCGCCGCGGACCTCGTCGAGCAAGGCGCGGACGGTCGCCTCCGGCGTCCCGGCGGGCAACCCCACCATCACCCGGTCGATGATGCCGTCGCAGCGCCGTGTCAACGCCGCGGCCAATTCGTCGACGGGGGCGACGACGGCGAAGGTCTCGAGGATCTCGTCGTCGATCAGGTCGGCCATGGCGTCCCAGTTGCCGTCGAGCGAGAGCCGGTGCAACTCGGTCTGCAGCTCACCCCAGCCGTGCAATTCGAGCACCTTGCGGTAGGCCGGCGTCGAGGCGTAGAACGCGATCTGCTTGCGGGTGCCCGCGGCGGCCGCGGCCATCTCCGCCTCGCCGGTTCCGGTGACGACGAACACCGGGCAGAACATCTGCACGTCGCCACGGCTGCGGCCCGACCTGTCCAGCCCGCGCTGCAACGCCGGGATCGTCACCTCGTCGAAGTAGCGCTTGGTGGTGAAGGCGTGCGCGATCATCCCGTCGGTGACCTCACCGCACATCTCGGTCATCAGCTCGCCGACGGCGGCGACCAGGATCTTCGGTGTGCCGTACGGCTGCGGCTCCGGGACGAACATCGGCGTCATCAGCCGGTGGGTGTAGAAGTCGCCCTCAAAGCTGAGCCGGGTGCCGTTGTGCCAGCAGTCCCAGATCGCCTGCACGGCAAGGACGAACTCGCGCATGCGCTTGACCGGCTGACTCCACGGCATGCTGAACCGCTTCTCGATGTGCGGTTTGATCTGGGTGCCCAGCCCGAGCAGCAACCGGCCGCGGGAGAACTCCTGCAGATCCCAGCCGACGTTGGCCACGGTCATCGGGTTGCGGGCGAACGCGACCGCGATGCTGGTGCCCAGTTCGACCGTCGAGGTGTGCTCGGCGGCCAGCGTGAGCGGCAGGAACGGGTCGTGACTGATCTCCGCGGTCCAGCAGCCGTCGTAGCCGAGTTGTTCGACCTCACGCGCCGCCCCGGCCACGTCGGCCAGCCGGGTCATGACGCCGCGGTCGACCTTGAGACCGCCGC
>JAGQTW010000165.1 GCA_020438785.1 Mycobacterium sp.
CGTTGGGCACCGAGAGCACCGGGTTGCCCGCGCTGACGAACAGCGCCCGCACCTGGCCGGGTCCGGGGGTGGTGATCTCCTTGGCCATGATGCCGGCGGGCTCGGAGAGCAGCACCGACGGGAAGTCGCCGATCCGCGAGCGCTTGCGCCGGTACAGCAGGCGCAGCGCGCCGCCGGCCGCCTTCATCAGCCAGCGCTCCCCCGGCAGGCCGAAGGTGCCGAACATCGTGCCGCCGGCCCGGTCGAGATTGCCCGCGACCAGGTTGACCGCGTCGAGTAGGTAGGTGGTCAGGGTGCCGTTGCGACCGACGCTGGTGCCCACCCGGCCGTAGACGGCGGCGCGCGGGGTGCGGACCAGGTCGCGGGCCAGCCCGCGCACGGTGTCGGGCGCGATGCCGGTGTGCTGCTCGGTGGCTTCCGGGGTGAACGGCGCCGCCAAACGTTTCAGCCACTCCAGGCCGTCGGCCCGCGCGGCGATGGCGGCGCGGTCGGCGAGATTCTCGGCCAGCATCACCTGCAGCAGGGACAGCAGCAGGTAGGCGTCGCCGTCGGGCACGATGCCCAGCCATTCGAATTGGGCGGCGGTCTCGGTCTTGCGCGGATCGATGACCAGCACCCGGCCGCCGCGCTTGACGATGTCGTGCATGCGGTCGCGGATCCGCGGGGCGGTGAGCACGCTGCCGTGCGAGACGATCGGGTTGGCGCCGATGACCACGAGCAGGTCGGTGCGCAGCACGTCGGGTACCGGCAGCGCGAACGCGGAGCCGTAGAGCAGCTGGCTGGCCACGAACCGGTTGTTCACGTCCTGGGAGCCGGCGGTGAACAGGTGCGACTTGAGCCCCAGCCCGACCATCAGGGCGACCAGCCACAGCTGGTGGGAGTAGCTGAAGGCGCCGGGGTTGCCGAAGTACCAGCCGACGGCGCCCGCACCGTGCCTGCGGTGGATGGCGTCGAGCCGGTCGGCGATGTCGGTCATCGCCTCGTCCCAGCTGACCGGTTCGAAGCCGCCGTCAGCTTTCCGGCGCAGCGGGGTGGTGACCCGGTCCGGGTCGTTGTGCAGGTCGGCGAACGCGATGCCCTTGGGGCAGGCGAAACCCTGCGAGACGGGATGGTCCTTGTCCGGGCGGAGCGCGACGAGCTTGCCGTCCTCGACGGTGGCGATCATGCCGCACAGCGGCTCGCAGATGCGGCAGAAGGTCGGCTTGTGTTCGGTGCCGGTCATGCTCCCACGTTACGAGAGTGGCGCTACTTGTCCTCGCCGACGAACTGGCTGGCGGCAATCTTGTGAGTGCCCTCGAGGTCGTCGAGGATCGCCTCCTGCGCGGCGGGCGGCAGGGTGTGCAGTATC
The DNA here is from genome assembly GCA_020438785.1 of Mycobacterium sp. GTDB lineage: Bacteria > Actinomycetota > Actinomycetes > Mycobacteriales > Mycobacteriaceae > Mycobacterium. The sequence continues at coordinate 1,349 of JAGQTW010000165.1, forward strand.
TGGCGCACCCGGGCCTGGCGACGGCCGACCGCCTGACGTTCGGGCATGCCCGGCGTCGTCGTCAACTGCGGGGGCACACCGACGATCTCCTCCACGCCGCCGTCGTGGTGACCGGCGTCGACCATGGCCTGCTCCTCGGCCATCGTCGACTCGTCCTTCTCCTCCGACATGCCGATCGGGCCGATGCGGCGGCCGTTGAGGAACTGCCGGACGACCGGCTCCTCGCTGGTCAGCAGCACCTCGCGGGGGCCGAACATCACCAGGTGCTTGCGGAAGAGCATGCCGATGTTGTCGGGCACCGTGCGGGCGATGTTGATGTTGTGGGTCACGATCAGGATCGTGGCGTCGATCTGGGCGTTGATGTCGATCAGCAGCTGGCTCAGGTAGGCGGTACGCACCGGATCCAGACCGGAGTCGGGCTCGTCGCAGAGGATGATCTGCGGGTCGAGCACCAGCGAGCGGGCCAGGCCGGCACGCTTGCGCATACCGCCGGAGATCTCGCCGGGGAACTTGTTCTCGTCGCCGCCGAGGCCGACCAATTCGAGCTTCTCCATCACGATCTGACGGATTTCGCTCTCCTTCTTCTTCGTGTGCTCACGAAGCGGGAAAGCGGTGTTGTCGAACAGGCTCATCGAGCCGAACAGGGCACCGTCCTGGAACATCACGCCGAACAGGGTGCGGATCTCGTAGAGCTCCTTGGCGGAGCACTCGATGATGTTGGTGCCGTCGACGATGATCTTGCCGCGCTCGGGGCGCAGCAGACCGATGAGCGACTTGAGGAAGACGGACTTACCGGTGCCGGACGGGCCCAGCAGCACGCTGACCTCGCCGGCCGGGATGTCAAGCGTCACGTCCTCCCAGATTCGCTGGGATCCGAACGACTTGGTCAGCCCCTCAACCTCGATACCAATGCCCACGCGAGATCCTTCCGCCCACACGATCGCCCACCGGCTTTGTGGCCTGTGGTTTGAGTCACTGTAGCGCACGCCGATTCGCGGTATCGGATTTGTCCCCGACCCGTAATCACCGCTGCCCCGGCCGCGTTTGCAGTGACGGCGGCGCAAGAAAAATCCCCCGCGGGCGAAAGCGCCCACGGGGGATTTCTTGACGAGAGAGAACTACTTGACGGTGACCGTCGCGCCGGCGGCCTCGAGCTTGGCCTTGGCGTCCGCGGCGGCCTCCTTGGTGGCCTTCTCGAGCAGCGGCTTGGGAGCGCCGTCGACGAGGTCCTTGGCCTCCTTCAGGCCCAGGCCGGAGACGATCTCGCGGACGACCTTGATGACACCGATCTTCTTGTCACCGGCGGCCTCGAGGATGACGTCGAACTCCGACTGCTCCTCGCCGGCCTCGGCGGCGCCACCGCCGGCAGCGGCGGCACCCGGGGCGGCCGCGACGGCGACCGGGGCGGCGGCGGTGACCTCGAAGACCTCTTCGAACTTCTTCACGAAGTCCGAGAGCTCCAGCAGGGTCATCTCCTTGAAGGCGTCGAGCAGTTCGTCGGTGCTGAGCTTTGCCATGGTTGGTTTCCTTTCGATGTTTGGGTGCGGGTTAGGCGGCGGATTCTTCGCCGGACTTCTTCTGCTGCAGGGCAGCCGCCAGGCGGGCGACCTGCGAGGCGGGAGCGTTGAACAGCCCGGCCGCCTTGGCCAGGTTGCCCTTCATGGCGCCGGCCAGCTTGGCCAGCAGCACCTCGCGCGACTCGAGGTCGGCGATGCGCTCGACCTCGGCGACGGTCAGCGCGTGACCGTCCATGTAGCCGCCCTTGACGACGAGCGCCTTGTTCTCCTTGGCGAACTTCTTGATCGCCTTGGCGACGTCGACGGTCTCGCCGGTGACGAACGCGATCGCGGTGGGACCGGCGAACAGCTCGTCCAGGCCTTCGATCCCGGCCTCCGCCGCCGCACGCTTGACCAGCGTGTTCTTGGCGACGGTGTAGGTGGCGTTGCCGGCCAGCGAGCGACGCAGCTCGGCCAGGTTGGCAACGGTCAGGCCGCGGTACTCGGTGACGACGGTGGCCGTCGAGGCCTTGAACTGCTCGGCGATGTCGGCAACCGCGGTGGCCTTGTCAGCCTTGGCCATACATGCCTCCTGGTGGTGGTGATTCGGGTGCACCGCCGAGGAACGTGGGCTGGGCCGGAAACGACGAACGCCCCGGCGCAGATGGGCCGGGGCGCGCAAGAACCGCTGACGCACAGCGGTGGAGCCTCGTCCTCCTGCGTGGGCCGCCCGGGTGATCCGGGACCTTCAACCGATTGCTCGGTGACCGACGGTCTTCGGTGGAACCGGATCAGGATAGCGTGGCCGCCGGTCGAACTCCTAATTCGTCCACCCGCCCGTGAGCTGTCCACAGCCCGGGGCGGGCGTGCACACGGGAATCGGCCGTCGCCTCCATCCTTTCCTACGTGATCACCGCGATAGCGGACGTGCTTCGCCACAACGGCGGCCTGGCCACGACCGCACAGCTGCTGACCGTGATCACCCGGCAGCAACTCGACGTGCAGGTGGCCAACGGCGGCTTGGTGCGCGTGTGGCACGGGGTTTATGCGCGCGGTGAACCGGACCTGGTACGCAAGCTGGCCGCATTGGACATCGTCACGGGCCGCGAAACCGTTGCGTCGATGGGCACTGCAGCGGCCCTATACGGCTTCGACACCGAGAACACCACCGCGATTCACATCCTCGACCCGGGTGTAGGGACGCGGTCGACCACCGGCTTGGTGGTCCACCAGTGGGTGGGCGCACCGACCCGACTGGTGGCGAGCAGGCTCGCCACCGCCCCGGCGTGGACGGCGGTGGAGGTCGCGCGGCAGTTGCGGCGGCCACGGGCTCTTGCCACGCTCGATGCCGCGTTGCGCTCGCGGTGGTGCACCGCGGACGAACTCGGGCGGGCCGTTCGTGATCAGCGCGGCCGCCGCGGCATCGCTGCCGTACGCGGGCTGCTGCCGTTCGCGGATGGACGTGCGGAGTCGGCGATGGAAAGTGAAGCCCGGCTGGTGATGATCGACCATGGGCTTCCGTTGCCGGAATTGCAGTACACGATTCACGGCTCCGGCGGCGGCCGCTGGCGGGTGGACTTCGCCTGGCCGGATGCCCGGGTCGCTGCGGAGTACGACAGCGTGGAATGGCACGCCGGCAGGAGCGAGATGCTGAAGGACAAGACCCGGTTCGCCGGTGTGCAGGAGGCCGGGTGGACCGTCGTTCCGATCATCGTCGACGACATTCGGCGCCGACCTGCACGCCTGGCGCAACGCCTCGATAGTCACCTGCGGCGCCCGCGAGCGGCCTCCTGAGCCCGCGAGCATGCGCAAAATCGCACGAAAACCGCTCAGGGAGTGCGAGTTTGCGCATGCTCGCCAGGCTCGCGCAGCAGCGCCGCGGCACCCACCAGCCCGGCCTCCCCGCCCAACGCGGCGGGCATCACCCGCACCCCGGCGACGAAGCTCAGCCCGGCGTAGTCGCGCAACGCCTCGTGCAGCGGGTCGAACAGCACCGGACCGGCCTTGGCCACGCCACCGCCGATGACGACGAGGTCCAGGTCGCACACCGCGGCCACCGACGCGATCATCGCGGCCACCGCGGTGGCGCCGCGGCTGAAGGCCCGCACCGCGACATCGTCACCGCGGGCGGCGGCGTCGGCCAGGTCCTTGGCGTCGCCGCCCGTCCAGCCCTGCTCCCGGGCCCACGCCACCAGGTGCGGTCCGCTGGCGATCGCCTCGACGCAGCCGCGTCCGCCGCAGCTGCACGGCGGGCCGCCGACATCGACGACGACGTGACCGACGTGGCCGGCGTTGCCGGTGCGGCCGTCGTAGGGCGCGCCGTCGAGCACCAGCCCGCCGCCGATACCGGTGGAGACCACCATGCCGAGCAGGAACGCCGCGCCCTGCCCGGCGCCGCGCCAGTGCTCGCCCAGCGCCATGCACAGTCCGTCACCGGCGAGCCGCACCGGCACCCCGGGTACGGCGGCGGCGACCCGGTCGCGGACACCGAAGCCGCGCCAGGCCGGGATGTTGATCGGGCTGATGGTGCCGGCGGGCAGGTCGATCGGGCCCGCCGAGGAGATCCCAACGCCGGCGACGGGGCCGTCGGCGGCGGCCAGCGCGTCGGTGATGGTGCGCTGTGCGGCGGCCCACACCTGTTCGGGGTCGGGGCTGTGCGGGGTGGGCTGGCGGGTCTCGTGCAGCAGCCGGCCGGCCGGGTCGACGAGGCCGGCGGCGATCTTGGTGCCGCCGATGTCGAGCACCAGGGTGGGGCGCGCCATCAGTGTTTGTGGGTGTTGTCGGGCTGGCGCGGGTCGCCGGGGTGCTCGTAGCCGGGGGCCAGCAGCACGAGCTCGGCGCGGCGTTGATCGAGCCAGCGCCGGAACGCTTGCCGCCGGGCCGCCCCGCGCAGCAGCGCAGCGATGTGTGGACGCACCTCGTCGATGCCCGGGTCGGGTCCGGGGCGCAGCCAGCCGTCGGCGCCACGGGCCCGGGCGAAGCGGCGCGGGTTGCGGGAGTGGTAGTCGGCGACCGCGGCCTCCTCGACGTCGACGTCGCGGGTGATGTGGTCGAACACCGCGCGGGCGAGCGGATCGGTCAGCACGGAGGCGGCGATGCTGCCGATCTCCAGGCGCGCGGTCAGGTCGGGCAGCACCTCGTCCTGGGTCGGTGTGGTGGCGGTGACGGTCACGCCGAGGGCGGCGGCCTCGCGGGCGATGACGAGTTCGGTCACCAGCAGTTGGGTCAGCCAGCGCCGCAGTTGCCTACCCTCGCTGGTGTGCGGCCGCGGCAGCGCGGACACCTGGGGTGCGCCGCGCAGTGCCGCCTCGCGGGCGTCGACCTCCGCCACCGGCACCGGCGTTCCGGCGACGGTTGCCACCGCGGCGTCGGGGCTCACCGAACCGTCACCGCGACCGCGGGGGTGTACAGCAGCCGGCCCGCGCAGCCGATCCGGACCAGCGCCCACCACTGCCCGGGCGTCACCCAGGGCGGCGGGGCCACGTCGAAGCCGATGTCGACGGTCGAGCCGGCCCGCAACACCACGCCGCGCGCCGCCGGGCCCGTCCACTCCCAGGTGCCCCACGGGCTGATCAGGTGGGCCTCCACCGCGAGGTCGGCGCGGGCGTCGGTGCCGACGGTGACGCTCAGCCGGGCGGTTTCGCCGGGGGCGACGACGATGTCGGTGGGCTCGGCGACCAGCCGCACCAGCTCGGACTCCGCCTCGCCGATCGAGACCACGCACACGTCCTCGACCCTCTGCCGCCAAGCGGCCGGGATGTCCCCGGTCAGCTCGAGGGTGGCCCGCACCGGGTAGTCCCCGGGTTCGGCGTCGGCGGGCACCCTCAGTGTGATGTCCGCCTCCCGGTGCCCGCGGGCCGGGAGTTCGAACGACAGTTCGTCGGGGCTGGCCGACCAGCCGGGCGCACAGCGCAGCCGCACCGTGCCGCTCAGGGTGGCGTCGCTGCAGTCGCTGGCCACAGACAGCCGCACCCTCACCGATGTGCCCGGCTCGGCCGCCACGGTTTCCGGGTGCAGGTGGGCCGCCGCGGGCAGGCCGCCCAGCGGGGCGGGGCCGCGGTTGTGCAGCCAGTA
>JAGQTW010000166.1 GCA_020438785.1 Mycobacterium sp.
TCTACACCGCGGCCAAGGAGATCGAGGAGGTCGGCGGCCAGGCGCTGCCGATCGTCGGCGACGTGCGCGACGGCGACTCGGTGGCCGCCGCCGTCGCCAAGGCGGTCGAGCAGTTCGGCGGGATCGACATCTGCGTCAACAACGCCTCGGCGATCAACCTCGGGTCCATCGAGGAGGTGCCGCTCAAGCGGTTCGACCTGATGAACGGCATCCAGGTGCGCGGCACCTATGCGGTGTCGCAGGCCTGCCTACCGCACATGAAGGGCCGGGAGAACCCGCACGTGCTGACGCTGTCCCCGCCGATCCGGCTGGAGTCGCAGTGGCTCAAGCCGACGCCGTACATGATGGCGAAGTTCGGAATGACGTTGTGCGCGTTGGGAATCGCCGAGGAGATGCGCGCGGCGGGCATCGCGTCGAACACGCTCTGGCCGCGCACGATGGTGGCCACCGCGGCGGTGCAGAACCTGCTCGGCGGTGACGCCGCGATGGCCCGCTCCCGCAAACCCGAGGTGTACGCCGACGCCGCCTACGCGGTGCTGAGCAAGCCCGCCCGCGAGTTCACCGGGCACAGCCTGCTGTGCGAGGACGTGCTGCTCGACGCGGGAGTCACCGACCTGTCGGTGTACGACTGCATCCCGGGCTCGGACCTCGGTGTCGACCTGTGGGTGGACACCCCGAACCCGCCGGGTTACCCGGCTTAGCCCTTCTTGCCGCGCCCGAACCGACGCAGGCCCTGACCGGCGAAGGCCCGCATGGCCGCCAGCGCGAAGCGGTTCTGCTTCTTCGTCGACGAGTACCACATCATCTCGGACTTCTGGGTGGGCAGCCGAGGCTCGGTGATCGCCTGCTGGCGGCAGAACTTGATCAGCCCGGCGGCGCCGCCACCGCGGTAGCCGATGCCGGACTCCTTCCAGCCGCCCATCGGCAGGCCGGGGCAGAACACGTTGGTCAGCGCGTCGTTGATGTTCACCGCGCCGACCTCCAGGCGCCGGGCCACCCGCTCGCCGCGCTCGTTGTCACCGGTCCACACGCTGGCGGACAGGCCGTAGACCGAGTCGTTGGCCAGCCGGATGGCCTCCTCCTCGTCGGCCACCTTGATCACCGGCAGCGTCGGGCCGAAGGTTTCCTCGGCGATGCAGGTCATGCTCGGGTCGACGTCGGCGAGCACAGTCGGCTCGAAGAACGTGCCCACCCCGGTCGGCTTGCCCCCGGTGAGAACCTTGGCCCCGCCGGCCACGGCCTCCTTGACGTGCCGCTCGACGATGTCGCGCTGGGCGGGAGTGGCCATCGCGCCGGTGTCATAGCTGAAGCCGGACTGCTCCTGGCCCTGCTTCAACGCGCGAACCTGCTCGGTGAGCTTGGCGACGAACTCGTTGTAGACCGGGGCCTCGACGAAGACCCGCTCCACCGAGATGCAGACCTGGCCGGAGTTGAACATCCCGCCCCAGGCGATGCCGTTGGCCGCGCGGTCGATGTCGGCGTCGGCCAGCACGATGGCCGGATCCTTGCCCCCGAGTTCCAGGCTGAACGGGATCAGCCGCTCGGCGCACGCCACGGCCACCTTGCGGCCGGTGGCCGTCGAGCCGGTGAAGTGGACGTAGTCGGCGTTCGCGATCACCGAGGCGCCGGTCTCGCCGTAGCCGGTCGCCAGCTTCAGGATCGGCGGGGCGCCGATCTCGTTCCAGCCGCGGACCAGTTCGACGGCCGAAAGCGGCGTCACCTCAGAGGGTTTCAGCAGCACGGCGGCACCGGCAGCCAACGCCGGCACCAGGTCCAGCGCCAGCATGGCCAGCGGGAAGTTCCACGGCTCGATCATCCCGACCAGTGGGTAGGGGCGGAACACCGTGGTGAGCTTCTTGATCCGGAACAGCGGGCTGTGCGCCTTGGGGTGGCGGTCGGCGAGGAACTCCTCGGCGTTGCCCGCCCAGTACTTGATGGCGTCGGCGATGGACACCGCCTCCAGGGCGGCGTCGCCGCGGGACTTGCCGGTCTCCGACATCAGCACCTCGGTCAGGTGCTCGCTGTTGTCGAGGACCCAGTCCTGCCACTTCATCATCCAGACCTTGCGCCCGCGCGGGCCGATCGCCTCCCACTCCGGCTGGAACAGCCGCAGTTCCCGGGCCTTGGCGGCCACCGTCTCGGCGTCGTCGATCGGGACGGTGCCGGACACCGCGCCGGTGGCCGGGTTGTGGACGGTGATGGTGGCCTGATCGGACTTGGGCTCGACCGCGGTCATGGCCGCTCCTCTCGAAGGGAAATGTGCCTGTGAGCGTAGCGGCCGCGGCGCGACTAGAACAGGCCAACCGGTTGGTTGTCGGGCTCGGCCGGTTCGATCAGCTCGGGCCCGTTGTTTCTGACGTTGTTCACCAGGGTCGATACCTCACGCAGGTCGATGCCCCCGATGTCCGGCGGCGCCGACAACAAGTCGGTGGCGGCCGGTTCGTCCGGGTCCAGCCAGCGGTCCCAGTCGCGCTGGTCGACCACCAGCGGCATGCGGTCGTGGATCTCGGCGAGCTCCCCGACGGCGTCGGTGGTGATGATGGTGCAACTGAGCAGCGGGGCGGCGTCCTTCTCGGGGCGCCACACCGACCACAGGCCGGCCATGAACAGCGGCTCGCCGTCGGCGCGGTACATGAAGAACGGCGTCTTGCGGGCCTTCTTGCCCGCCGGGGTGTCCGGGTTGGGCTTCCACTCGTAGTAGCCGTCCATCGGGACCAGGCAGCGCTTGCCCTTCGCCGAGGCGCGGAACGCCGGGGAGGTGGTCACCTTCTCGGCCCGCGCGTTGATCAGCAGCGGGCCCTTGTTCTCCGGTGTGCCGTCGGGGGCGGCCTTGGCCCACGGTGGCACCAGCCCCCAGCGCATCAACCGGACGCGGCGGGTCGGTTCGTCGTCCGGCTCTTGATGCCGGCTCACCACGGTGGCGACGGTCGCCGTGGGGGCCACGTTGTAGTTCGGGCCGCGGGCCTCCCCCGCCGCCGTCGCTTCATCGATGGCGTGGATCTTCTCGGCGAGCAGCGCCGGGTCGGTGGTGACCGCGAATCGTCCGCACATGCCTCCATGGTGGCAAACGCGGCCGACAGGGCAGGATGGGTGCCGTGAGCACCGAGTTGTGGGCGGCACCGCGCGCGGCGGACCCCGTCCACGCCACCGTCACGGTGCCCGGCTCGAAATCCCAGACCAACCGCACCCTGGTGCTCGCCGGACTGGCCGCCGCCCAAGGCGGTGGCGCCTCGACGATCAGCGGCGCGCTGCGCAGCCGCGACACCGACCTGATGATCGGCGCGCTGCGCACCCTCGGCCTCGATGTCACCGGCGCCGGATCCGAACTGACCGTCGGCGGCGCACTGGCGCCCGGCCCGCACGCGACCATCGACTGCGGCCTGGCCGGCACCGTGCTGCGGTTCGTACCACCGCTTGCCGCCCTGAGCACCGCGGAGGTCACGTTCGACGGGGACGCCCAGGCCCGGGCCCGCCCGATCGCCCCGCTGCTCGAAGCGCTCGGCGTGCTCGGCGTGGACATCACCGGCTCCGGCCTGCCGTTCGCGGTGCACGGCCGCGGCGCCGTTCCGGGCGGCACGGTGGCCATCGACGCCTCGGCGTCGTCGCAGTTCGTGTCCGGGCTGCTGCTGTCCGGCGCCGCCTTCACCGACGGCCTGACCGTGGTGCACACCGGCACGTCGGTGCCGTCGGCCCCGCACATCGCGATGACCGTGGCCATGCTGCGGGAGGCCGGTGTCGAGGTCGACGACGCCACCGCCAATCGCTGGCACGTGCGCCCGGGCCCCATCGCCGCGCGGCACTGGGTCGTCGAACCCGACCTGTCGAACTCGGTGCCGTTCCTCGCCGCGGCGGTGGTGACCGGTGGCATGGTGCGCATCGCCGGCTGGCCGCGGGTCAGCGTCCAGCCCGCCGGGACCATTCTCGCGATCCTCAGGCTCATGGGATCGACTGTGCAGCAATCCGATTCGTCCTTGTCGGTGCGGGGGGCGGCCGACTACGGGGGTTTCGACGTCGACCTGCACGACGTCGGCGAGCTGGCCCCGGCGGTGGCCGCGCTGGCGGCGCTGGCGGCGCCCGGATCGGTGTCGAGGCTGACCGGGATCGCCCACCTGCGCGGCCACGAGACCGACCGGCTGGCGGCCCTGCGCACCGAGATCAACGGGCTCGGCGGCGCCTGCGTCGAGACCCCGGACGGGCTGGTCATCACCGCCCGTCCGCTGCACCCCGGTACCTGGCACTCCTACGCCGACCACCGAATGGCGATGGCCGGGGCCATCATCGGGCTGCGGGTGCCCGGCGTGGAGGTGGAGGACATCGGCACCACCGCCAAGACGCTGCCCGACTTCCCCGAACTGTGGACCGACATGCTGGGGCGCGGTTGACCCGATCGACAAGACACGAGTACGACGAGTCCGACGTCAAGATCCGGTCGGGCCGCGGCTCGCGTCCCCGCACCAAGACCCGGCCCGAGCACGCCGACGCCGTCACGGCCATGGTGGTCACGGTCGACCGCGGCCGCTGGGGCTGTGTGCTCGACGGCGATCCGCACCGGCCGGTCACCGCGATGCGCGCCCGCGAACTCGGCCGCACCCCGATCGTCGTCGGCGACGAGGTGGACGTGGTGGGTGACCTGTCCGGCCGGCCCGACACGCTGGCCCGCATCGTGCGGCGCGGCGAGCGCCGAACCGTGTTGCGGCGCACCGCCGATGACACCGACCCGACCGAACGGGTGGTGGTCGCCAACGCCGATCAGTTGCTCATGGTGGTGGCACTGGCCGACCCACCGCCCCGCACCGGACTGGTGGACCGGGCCCTGATCGCGGCGTACGCCGGCGGTATCCGCCCGATCCTGTGCCTGACCAAGACCGACCTGGCGCCCGCCGACGCGTTCGCCGAACAGTTCGCCGATCTGGACATCACGGTGATCACCGCCGGGCGCGATGATCCGCTGGCCGAGGTGGAAGACCTGTTGACCGGTCGGGTCACGGTGCTGCTCGGGCATTCCGGCGTTGGCAAGTCGACGCTGGTGAATCGCCTTGTGCCGCAAGCGGACCGAGCCACCGGTGAAGTGTCCGGCGTCGGCAAGGGCAAGCACACCTCCACCCAGTCGGTGGCGCTGCCGCTGCCCGGCGGCGGCTGGGTCATCGACACACCGGGAATCCGTTCATTCGGCCTGGCCCACATCGAACCCGACGACGTGCTGCGGGCGTTCTCGGATCTCGCCGCCGTCATCGAGGACTGCCCGCGCGGCTGCGGCCATCTGGGCGCGCCCGCCGACCCGGAGTGCGCGCTGGACACCCTGCGCGGCCCACAGGCCCGTCGGGTGGCCGCGGCGCGCCGGCTGCTGACGGCGTTGAACGACGCCGCCGCGTACTGATTGTTTGAACAAGCCAACAGAGAGGCACACCGCAGGCATGACTTCCGCTCCCCAGGTTCCCGACCTCGTCCTCAACGACGGCAACCGCATTCCCCAGTTCGGCTTCGGCGTCTTCCAGATCCCGCCCGCCGACACCGCGTCCGCGGTGCGCACGGCACTGGAGGCCGGCTACCGCCACATCGACACCGCCGAGATGTATCAGAACGAGAAGGGCGTCGGCCAGGGTGTCCGCGACGCCGGCGTCGACCGGGGCGAAGTGTTCATCACCAGCAAGCTGAACAACGGGTTTCACAAGCCGAACGACGCGCGGCGCGCCTTCGACACGACGATCGAGGCCCTGGGCTTCGACTACGTCGACCTGTTCTTGATCCACTGGCCGCTGCCGACGCTGTACGACGGAGACTTCGTGTCGACCTGGCAGACCCTGGAGGAGTTCAAGTCCGACGGGCGCGCCCGCAGCATCGGGGTGTCCAACTTTCAGGTTCACCACCTGGAGCGGCTGGCCCGGGACACCGAGACCGTGCCCGCCGTGAACCAGATAGAGGTGCACCCGTACTTCACCAACGACGCCGTGCGCGCCTACGGCATCGAGCACACGATCCTCACCGAGGCGTGGTCGCCGATCGCCCAGGGCGACGTGCTCGACGATCCGGTGGTGGGCCAGATCGCCCAGAAGGTGGGTAAGAGCCCGGCGCAGGTCGTGCTGCGCTGGCACATCGAGCGCGGCGATATCGTGTTCCCCAAATCCTCGACACCGCAGCGGATCAAGGAGAACATCGACATCTTCGACTTCGAGCTCAGCGATGACCAGATCGACGAGCTGACCGGGCTGGACAAGGGCGAGGCGGGACGGCGCGGGCCGGATCCGGATACCTTCGACTGGATCCCCAAGTAGGTCTAGGCGGCCAGCCGGATCGGCAGCGTCTTGAGCGAGTTGTTGAGGTTCGAGCGCACCCGCACCGGCTCGCCGGTCAGGTCGATGGTGCCGAACGCATCGAGGAGCGCGGCGAAGAACACCCGGCCCTCGAGCCTGGCCAGGTGCGCGCCCAGGCAGAAGTGGCCGCCCATTCCGAAGGACAGGTGCGGGTTCGGTTTTCGGCGGATGTCGAACGTCTGCGGGTCGGCGAAGACGCGTTCGTCGCGGTTCGCCGAAGTGTAGTACATGGCGACCTTGTCACCGGCCGCGATCGGCGTGCCCGCGAGTTCGGTATCGACCATTGCGGTGCGCCGGAAGTAGTGCAGCGGGTTGTCGTAGCGGACGATCTCCTCGACCGCGGTCGGGAGCAGGGTGGGGTCGGCGCGCAACCGGGCCAGCTGGTCGGGGTGGCGCAGCAGGGTGAGCAGTCCCGAGGACAGCATCCCCTTGGTTGTGTCGTTGCCCGCGGTGACCAGCTGGACGAAGAAGCCGCCGAACTCGACGTCCGACATCGGGCTGCCGCCGAAATCGGTGGCCAATATCTCGGCGGTCAGGTCGTCGGCACGATCTGAGCGGCGTCGGCTTCGGGCGAGATCCATGGCATACGAGGCCATTTCGGCACCCGCCTGACCCTCGGCGTTGTCCGGATCGTACAGGTCGGGGTCCTGGCTGGAGGTGGTGATCTCGGCCAGTTTCTGCAGGTAGGCCCAGTCCTGGCGCGGGATCCCGAACAACTCGCCGATCACCTGGGTCGGCAGCCGGGCGGCGACGTCGTGGACGAACTCCACCTCGCGGCGCTCCCGGGCGTCGGCGACGATCTCGCGGCAGATATCCCGCACGTGCTGCTCCAGCGCGGCCATCATCCGCGGACGGAAATGCGGGGAGAGTGGGGCGCGGTGGATGTGATGGCGGGGTGGATCCATGCCCAGCAGCATGTTTCGCATCCGGGCCAGCGCGTCGGACCCGAGGTCCTCGACGACGACACCGGCGGCCGCCGACGAGAAGATCTCCGGGTGGCGCGCCACATGGACGACGTCGGCGTGCCGCAGTACCGCCCAGAATCCGGGCTGGCCTGCGATGGGTTGCCAGCGCACCGGGTCGGTGCGCCGCAGTTCGGCGATCGCGTCGTGCGGTACGCCGGAGACGAAGGTGTCGGGGTCGGCGAGGTCGACGTGACCCGCGATGGTGGTCATCTACCCGACCAGGACGTTGGGCCGAGGCAGGTCCGCCGCCTCGCACAGGGTGAGGTAGGTGCGCAGCGCGCTCGATCCGTCGACCACGCTCTCCACCTCGCCGTCGGCGTCGAGGTTCAGGTTGGCGCCGTAGATCTGGAACCACACGTGGGTATCGTCCTCGAGGACCTGCAGCGTGTGCACCGAGCCGGCGGGCTCATAGAGGAACGATCCCGCCCGGTTGACGTAGTCGTACTCCTTGTAGCACCAGGCACCCGAGGTCGTGTAGGCGTACACCGGGCCGGTGTGCTTGTGCCGGTGCACCTCGTAGCCCGCCCGGAAGACGTTCTCCACGATCCAGAGCCCCTCGTCCTCCTTGACCTGGATGACCTTGAGCTGGGAGCCGTCGGGCAACTCGACGAAGGGAAGGTCATGGGCGCCGATGTGGACGGCGGACGGGATGTCGAACGTGGTCATGATGCTGCCTCCTGGACGGATCGTCGATGGCAGCAATCATAGGTTCTCTATTTCGTGTATTTCAATACCCGAATTCTGGGAACATGGACTCACCCCGCGCCGAAATCGACGCCAGCGTGCATTCCACTCGAATTCTCTCGCGCTAGCGTCGATCTCGACGCCGGTCGTCAGGCAGCCCTGGCCTCGCGCCGTTCCCGGCGCCACGTCCGCACGGCCGCGACCGCGGTCTTGAGCCCGCGCTTGCGCCCGGTGCTCGGATCGACCCCGGCCTCCATTCCGGCGTAGCCGGGCCCCAGCTCCGCGAACATCCGCTCGCTGCGGGTCTCCGGCGCGTCGTCGGCGGTGTCCCGCAGGAACCGGTCCGGCAGCGAAAGCTTGGCGATGGTGCGCCAGGTCTTGCCGTACTGCACCGGGAACGAGCCGGTGGTGTAGGGCAGGTCGTACTTGTCGCAGAGCTGCTGCACGCGGATGGAGATCTCGTAGAGCCGGTTGCTCGGCAGGTCGGGATAGAGGTGGTGCTCGATCTGGTGGCAGAGGTTGCCGCTCATGAACCGCAGCGCCGGGCCGGCCTCGAAGTTGGCGCTGCCCAGCATCTGGCGCAGGTACCACTGGCCCTTGCTCTCACCGACCATGTCGGTCTTGGTGAATTTGTCTGCGCCGTCGGGGAAATGGCCGCAGAAGATGACCGCGTTGGCCCAGACGTTCCGGATCACGTTGGCCACCGCGTTGGCGGTCAGCGTCGAGCGGTAGGTGGCCCCGGGCGACAGCGACGTGACGGCCGGGTAGGCGACGTAGTCCTTGAACACCTGGCTGCCGGCCTTGGCGCCGAATTCGCGCACCCGCCGCAGGGTCGCCTGCCGGTTGTCGCGGCCCTTGAAGATCTTGCCGAGTTCCAGGTGCTGCAGGCCGACACCCCACTCGAAGCCGATCGCCAGCAGGGTGTTGAAGAGCAGGTTGCCGTAGAGGTTGAACGGCTTCCACTTCTGGTCCCGGGTCACCCGGATGACGCCGTAGCCCACGTCGTCGTCCATGCCCAGGATGTTGGTGTACTTGTGGTGCATGAAGTTGTGGGTGAACCGCCAGTGCTTGGACGACCCACTCATGTCCCACTCCCACGTCGAGGAGTGAATCTCGGGATCGTTCATCCAGTCCCACTGGCCGTGCATGACGTTGTGCCCGATCTCCATGTTCTCGATGATCTTGGCCACGCCCAGCGTCACCGTGCCCGCCCACCATGCCGAGCGCTTCGAGCTGGCGGCCAGCATCAGCCGGCCCGCCACCTCGAGGCCGCGCTGGGCGGCGATGGTGCGGCGGATGTAGCGCGCGTCCCGCGCGCCCAGGGAGTCCTCGATGTCGGCACGGATGCTGTCGAGCTCGACGGCCAAGCTTTCGATATCGGCCTCGGTGAGGTGTGCGAATGCGTCGACGTCAGTGATCGCCATGGTCGTGCCCCCTTCCGGTACCTACGCTAACGTAACCTACGTACCCGTAGGTTACCAGCCAGTAAACCTTAGACATCGAGGACGCAGTCCCCGGCCGCGGCCGAGACGCAGGTCTGCACCCGGGTGCCCGGTTCGTGCTCGGCTCCGGTGCGCAGATCGCGAACGTGACCGTCGACCAGGCTGACCACACAGGACTGGCAGATGCCCATCCGGCAGCCGAACGGCATCCGGACCCCGGCCCGCTCGCCGGCGTCCATCAGGGAGGTGGCCGCGTCGGCGGTGACGGTCTTGCCACTGCGCTCGAACGTCACGGTGCCGCCGGTGCCGCGCACCCCGGCGCGGACGGCGGCGAACCGCTCCAGATGCAGCCGTTCGGTCAAACCCGCTGCCGCCCAGAGCTTTTCGGTATCGTGCAGCATGCCCTCCGGGCCGCAGGCCCAGGTCTGGCGATCGCGCCAGTCGGGCACCTCGGCGTCCAGGCGGGACAGGTCGAGCCGGCCCTCGGTGCGGGTGGCGCGCACGGTCAGCCGGTAGCCGTCGTGGTCACGGCCCAGCTCGGCGAGCTCGGCGGCGAACAGCACGTCGGCCTGCGTCGGCGCGGAGTGCACGTGCACGATGTCGCCGATCTGGCCGCGCCGGTCCAGGGTGCGCAGCATCGACATCACCGGGGTGATGCCGGAGCCGGCGGTCAGGAACAGCACCGACGGCGGAGCCGGGTCGGGCAGGACGAACTCGCCCTGCGGGGCGGCCAGCCGGACGATCGTGCCCGGCGCGACCCCGCCGACCAGGTGGGTGGACAGGAATCCCTCCGGCATCGCCTTGACGGTGAT
>JAGQTW010000167.1 GCA_020438785.1 Mycobacterium sp.
GACGCGGTAGGCGCCGACGTGCTGGTTCAGCCGGTCCTGGTCGATCGCGTCCGAGAGGTGCACCGCCGTCTGGACATCGCCGCGGCGCACCAGGAAGAAGGCGTCCTTCACGCCCAGGTTCGGGTAGTAGCCGATACCGGTGATGACGAAGATGTCCCCGGTGCGGTCGTGGGCGTTGTAGTAGGACCGGTCGTAGAAGTTGCGGTCCGAGGCCCCGGGCCACGCGATCGGCTGGGGAACTTGGTGGACGGGGTATTCGTCCATCGGTCCGAGCATCGGTCAGTCCTCCTCGATCAGGCGGCGCAGCAGGCTTGCGTGGTAGAACAGCGACTCGACGTCCTCGGGCTTCTCCATCTCCCCGAAGTGCACGCGGCGCGCCCCGGTGCGCATGAACACGCAGCACCAGATCACCCCGGAGTAGACGTAGAACCACCTCAGGTCGCCCAGTTCCACACCGGTCAGCTTCTGGTAGGACGCGCGGACGTCCTCCTCGCGCATAACCTCCGGTAGCCCGGGCATCCCGGCCAGGCCGGCGAGTTCCTGAAAGACCATGTGCGCGAAGATGATCCACGCCACGTCCAGCTCGCGCGGACCCAGGGTCGCCATCTCCCAGTCCAGCACCGCGACCGGGCGGAAATCGTCGTACAGCACGTTGCCGATCCGCGAGTCACCCCAGGCCAGCACCGGCTCCCCGGCGGCGACGTCGGCGGGGAAGTGGTCCTCGAGCCACTTCAGGCCCTTCTCGACCAGCGGCGAGCGGCCGATGTCGGGAACCGCGAACTCGTACCATTCCTCGAGCCAGTTCAGCTGGCGGCGCAGCGGTGTGTCACCGGCCGGCACGGCCTCGGCGAGGAACCCGAACGTCTTGTCCGCGTTGGGAATCGAGTGCAGCTTCGCCAGCACCTCCACGGTGGCGTCCTGCAGTGCGCGCTGCTGTTCGGGTGCGGCGTCGGCGAACCAGTTGCCGCCGAAGGTGTAGGGCATCACGTCGGGGGGAACGATGCCCTCGACGTGATCCATCAGGAAGAACGGGGCGCCGAGCACCGAGCCCTCGGCATCGATCCAGCGCACCTTCGGTACCGGCACGTCGGTGAGTTCCTCGACCAACCGGATGACGTCGTACTGGTGGTCCATCCGGTATTGGGTGAACACCGGCACGTCTTCGGGGGTGGGCGCCACCCGGGCGACCCACTTCTGCTCGATCTTCTTGCCGTCCTCGGCCCAGCGGCCGGTCAGGATGATGGTCTCCGACGACATGCCGTTGGAGTCGATGCCGCTCTCGACGGTCACCTCCGGCTTGACCCCGCCGGGCATGACCGTGGCCAGCCACTCCGACAGCAGTGCGGGAACGGTGCTGATGTCGCGACCCGAGCGCTGCAGGTGGTCGACTTCGATCTCGACGTTCGGTTGGTTGGTCACCGATGTCCTCCAACCCTATTTCGATACGGTGGGTAGCGTTATAAAAGCAGACGCGTCTACCGATGACAAGGGCGGCGGGATCCCCGCGTCAGGAGCCCAGGAAGTCGACCAGCAACTCGTTGCACCACTCGGGCGATTCCAGGGTCAGCCAGTGGCCGGCACCCTCGATCCGCTCGTACCGCCATGGACCGCTGACGAACTGGCCTGACTCCTTCATCTGCGGTTCCAGCACCGCGAAGTCGTTGCTGCTCCATACGCCCAGGGTCGGCGCGACGATCGGAGGCAGTTCCGGCGGCGCGGTGACCAGCCGGGTGGGGCCCAGGTTGGCGCGGTACCAGTTCAGGCCGCCCGTCAGGTGGCCGGGGCGACTGAGCCGCTCGACGGCGTTGTCCGTGTCCGGATGGCGCGTCCAGGCGCGGAAGTTCGCAAAGTCGTTCGCCGACAACCACTCCTCGGCCACGCCCTCGAATTGGAACAGCAGCATGTACCAACTCATCGCCAGCTGGTCGTAGTCCACCCGGTGAAACGCCGTCGGATGGCCGACGCTGAGGCAGGCCAGGTGGTCGATGCGGTCGGGCAGCAGCGCGCCCAATGCCCACGCCAGGCCCGCGCCCCAGTCGTGGCCGATGAGATGGGTGCGCTGCACCCGCAACGCGTCCAGCAGGCCGACGACGTCGGCCAGGAGCACCGGGGTCTGGTAGGCCGCCACGTCGGTGGGCCGGTCCGATGCGCCGCAGCCGCGTAGATCGGGGGCGATCACCCGGTAGCCCGCGGCCACCAGTGCGGGGATCTGCTCCCGCCAGACGGTGCGGTCGTCCGGCCACCCGTGCAGCAGCAGCACGTCGGGGCCGTCGCCCTCGATCGTGACGTCCAGGGTGATCCCATTGGTGTCGACGCGCATCGTCACGGTCCTCTCGTGCTTGTCCCTGCTCACCCGCCGCAGATTACGATACGCTCAGTAGCGTTATGAGCGCCGAGCCGTCGCCAGTCGAGAAAGCGGGCGTCGCGGGCCGTCCCCGCGATCCGCGCATCGATGCCGCGATCCTGCGCGCGACCGCCGAGCTGCTGGTCGAAATCGGTTACGCCAACCTGAGTTTGGCCGCCGTGGCCGAGCGGGCCGGTACCACCAAGACGGCGCTGTACCGGCGCTGGTCGAGCAAGGCCGAACTCGTGCACGAGGCCGCGTTTCCCATCGCGCCCACCGCGCTGGCCGCCCCGGCCGGCGATGTGGCCGCCGACGTCCGCGCCATGCTGGCCGCAACCCGCGACGTGTTCACCAGCCCGGTGGTGCGGGCGGCGCTGCCGGGCCTGATCGCCGACATGGGCGCCGACCCGGAACTCAACATCCGGGTGATGGCGCGGTTCACCGACCTGTTCGCCGCGGTGCGCAGTCGCCTGGTCGAGGCGGTGCACTGCCGGGAGGTGCCGGCCGACGTGGATCCGGACCGGCTGATCGAACTGATCGGCGGCGCGACCATGATGCGGATGCTGTTAGTTCCCGAAGGTGACCTGGACGACGGCTGGGTCGACCAGACCACGGCCATCCTGGTGCGCGGCGTGGCGCTGTGAGCGAGAGGACGAATCGATGAGTGGACGTCTGGCCGGTCGGGCCGCGATCGTCACCGGCGCGAGCCGCGGGCTGGGCCGCGCGACCGCTCTGGCCCTGGCGGCCGAGGGTGCGGCGGTGGCGGTGGTCGCGCGCACCCGGCAGCAGTGGGACGAGCGACTGCCCGGCACCATCGGTGAGACCGTTGCGGCCATCGAGGAGGCGGGCGGCCGGGCCGTCGCGATCCAGGCCGATCTGCTGGAGCGCGAGGACGTTCCGCGGTTGGTGACCGAGGCCAGGGACGCGCTCGGGCCGATCACCGTCCTGGTCAACAACGCCGCGTTCACCGCCCCCGGCCGTCCGCCCAAGCCGGATGCCGCGCCCAAGCCCGTGAAACCGGCCGGTGCCCAGAAGGCGGCCAACGCCGACTGGCCAGGGTTCCTGTCGGTCCCGTTGTCGGCCTACCGCCGCCACTTCGAGATCGGCGTGTTCGCCTCCTACGAGCTGATCCAACTGGTCTGCCCGGACATGTTCGGCGCCGGCTTCGGCTCGATCATCAACATCACCTCGGTGGCGTCGCGGGTTCCCGGCGACGGGCCGTACCAGAACTTCGCCGGTGGCGTGCTGCCCGGCTACGGTGGCTCGAAGGCGGCGCTGGAGCATCTGACCTGGTGCGCCGCCTACGATCTGCAGCGCCGCAACATCGCCGTCAACGCGCTCGCCCCGTCACGGCCGATCGCCACGCCCGGGCTCTCGTACTATCGCACCGAATTCGACAGCACCTCGCCGGACGATGAATTCGCCCGCGCAGCAGTGGAACTCGCGCTGGTCGACGCGAACGAGGTCACCGGGCGAACCATCGGGCATCTCGAGGTGCTCGACGGCAGCTTCAGCCCGTTCGCCAACATCGAGACCGCGATCGGCTAGCTTCGCCGCGCCGAGCGTGAATCCTCGGCGAGAATCCGTGCAGAATTTCGCCGAGGGTTCACGCTCGCGAACCTAGCCCCCGATCTGACGCTTGTTCCGCTCGGCGACCTCACGCTGACGCGCGGCCAGCTGATCGGTACTGACGTGCATCCCCGCCGACACCACCCGCTCGGCCTTCAGCGCCGGATCGGTCACCGCGGCCGTCCCGGTGCGGTAGATCTCCTTCAGGCCCCACATCACCGGCCCGGGCACCTCGGCGATCTGGCCGGCCAACTCCAGCGCGCGATCCAGGAGCCGTTCGTGGGCAACGATTTCGGTCACCAGGCCGATCTTCTCGGCACGCGCGGCGTCGACCACCTCACCGGTCATCGACAACCGCCGGGCCATCCCGGCACCGACCAGCCGCGGCAGCCGTGCCGTCATCCCGCCGCCGGGCAGGATGCCGACCCGGGCGTGGGTGTCGGCGAACACCGCGCGCTCCGAGGCGATCAGGAAGTCGCACGCCAGCGCGATCTCCAGCCCGCCGGTGAAGGTGGCGCCGTTCACCGCGCCGATCACCGGCTTGCGCAGCGCCACAATGGCATTCATGCAATTCATCTTGTCGAACCGGCCGAAGTAATCCATGCCGAGCTGCTGTGCCTGCTTCAGGTCGACCCCGGCGCAGAACGCCGGGTCGGCGCCGGTGAGCACCACCGCCCGGACCTCGTCGTCCGCGTCGGCCACCCCCAGGGCGGCGTACAGCGCCTCGAACAGTTCGGTGCTCAACGCGTTTCGCACCTCGGGACGGTTCATCGTCAGGACCCGGACCGCGCCGTGGTCCTCGCTGAGCAGGATCATCAGGGCAGGAACCTGGCCGCGTTGTTGGCCAGGTCCAACAGCGGCTGCGGCAGCGCCCCGAGCGCGAAGGTGATCGCGGCGGTCAGCGTGATCGTGGCGACGCTGAGCGAACTCGGGGTGATGACCTCGGGGGCGTCCTCGGGCGGATCGGTGAAGAACATCAGCACGATCACCCGCACGTAGAAGTACGCCGCGATCGCCGAGGCCAGCACACCGACGATCACCAGGGGGATGGCCCCGCCCTGGCCGGCGGCCTTGAACACCGCGAACTTGCTGACGAAGCCACTGGTGAGCGGAATGCCGGCGAACGCCAGCAGGAACAGTGAGAACACCACGCCCACCAGCGGATAGCGCCTGCCGAGTCCGGCCCAGCGGGCCATCGAGGTCTCCTCGGCGCCGTTGGCGTCGCGCACCACGCTCACCACGGCGAAGGCGCCAAGCGTGGAGAACGCGTAGGCGAACAGGTAGAACAGCGTGGCCGACAACCCGGCAGCGTTACCCGCGATCACCCCAGTCAGGATGAAGCCGGCATGGGCCACTGCCGAGTACGCCAGCATCCGCTTGACGTCGGTCTGCGTCACCGCGGTCACCGTGCCGACCACCATCGTCAGGATCGCCACCACCCACAGCACCGGCCGCCAGCCGTGGCTCAGCGCGGGCACCGCGACGTAGAACACCCGCAGCATCGCCCCGAACGCCGCCACCTTGGTGGCGGCGGCCATGAACCCGGTGATCGGGGTCGGCGCCCCCTGGTAGACGTCGGGCACCCAGGAGTGGAACGGCACCGCACCGACCTTGAACAGCAGGCCGACGGCGACCAGTCCGGTGCCGATGAGCGCCAGGGTGGTGTCGTCGGGCCGAGCGGCGATCGCCTCGGCGATCCCGGTCAGGCTCATCGTGCCGGCGAAGCCGTACAGCATGGCGACGCCGAAAAGGAAGAACGCCGACGAGAACGCGCCCAGCAGAAAGTATTTCAGCGCGGCTTCCTGGGACAGCAGGCGACGCCGCCGGGCCAGCCCGCACATCAGGTACAGCGGCAGGGACAGGACTTCCAGCGCGACAAACATCGTCAGGAAATCCCCGGCCGCCGGGAACAGCATCATGCCGCCGATGGCGAACATGGTCAGCGGGAACACCTCGGTCTGGATCAACGCTGCCTTGGTGGCCACCTTCTCGGCCACGCTGCCCGGCACGGTCGAGGCGTCCGGTGTGAAGGCGTCCAAGGCCACCGCGCCCTCGGGGGATTCGGCGCGCCGCTCGGCGATCAGCAGCACGCTGAGCACGCCGATCAGCAGGATGGTGGCCCACAGGAACAGCGTCGGCCGGTCGATGTCAACCGCACCGGCCACCACCGAGTTGCCGATGCCGCCGCGAAGCTGCAGGGTGACCCGCAGCACCCAGATCAGGGCGACGAACAGCCCGGCCAGGCTGAGCGAGAGCTGCGCGCGGTAGCGGAGCTTGCGGGGCAGGAACGCCTCGACGAGCACGCCGACGACGGCGACGCCGAAGACGATGAGCATCGGCGCCAACTGGCCGTAGGCGACGCTGGGCGCGGTCATCGGCGGATCACCACCTCGGCGACGGCGGGTGCGGGGTCGGGTTGGTGGATCGAGGTCAGGGTCGCGGTGACGGCGGGGTTGATGACGTCCAGAGCGATCTTCGGGTAGATACCAAGCCCGATCAGCAACGCGATCAGCGGTGCCACCACGAGCAGTTCGCGCGGCACCAGGTCATGCACCCCCTCGTTGCCCTCCTTGACCGGACCGGTCATCATCCGCTGGTACATCCACAGCACGTAGAGCGCCGAGAGCACCAGGGCGACGGTGGCGCACACCGCGAATCCGGGGTAGCGGGTGAAAGTGCCGATGAGAACCAGGAATTCACTGATGAACGGTGCCAGTCCCGGCAGCGACAGGGTGGCCAGGCCGGACACCAGGAAGGTCCCGGCGAGGATGGGCGCGACCTTCTGCACTCCGCCGTAGGCGGCGATGGCGCGGGTGCCGCGCCGGCTCACCAGGAACCCGGCGATCAGGAACAGCGCCGCGGTGGAGATGCCGTGATTGACCATGTAAAGCGTCGAGCCGGACTGGCCCTGGCTGGTCATCACGAAGATGCCCAGGATGATGAAGCCGAAGTGGCTGATCGAGGTGTAGGCGATCAGCCGCATGACATCGGTCTGCCCGATGGCCAGGATCGCGCCGTAGACGATGCCGATCACGGCCAGCGTGATGATGAGGGGCCGGAAATACGTTGCGGCGTCCGGGAACAGCGGCAGGCAGTAGCGCAGCATGCCGAACGTGCCGACCTTGTCCATCACCGCCATCATGAGCACCGCCGAGGCGGGCGTGGCCTCGACGGCGGCGCCGGGCAGCCAGCGGTGGAACGGCCACAGCGGGGCCTTGACCGCGAACGCGAACATGAAACCGAGGAACAGCGCGTTGGCGATGCCGGGCTGCAGGGTGAACTTCCCGGTCGCGACCGCGTCGGCGATGGCCCGGAAGTCGAAGGTGCCGGCTTCGAAGACCTTGCTGGTTGACGTGACCACGTACAGCCCGATGACGGCGGCCAGCATCACCAGCCCGCCGAACAGGTTGTACAGCAGGAACTTCACCGCCGCCTTCGAGCGATTCGAGCCGCCGAACCCGCCGATCAGGAAGTACATCGGGATCAGCATGGCTTCGAAGAACACGTAGAACAGCAGGATGTCCAGCGCGGCAAGGGACATCAGCACCATGCCCTCGACCGCCAGGGTCAGCGCGATGTAGCTGTGCGGGCCGCGCCCCGCCAGCCCGGGCCGGTCGTCGGCGTCGTTCCAGCCGGCGATCAGCAGTAGCGGCACCAGCACGGCGGTGAGCACCACCAGCGCCAGCGCGATGCCGTCCAGGCCGAGGATGTAGCCGGTGCCGAACGACGGGATCCACGGGCGGCTCTCGACGAACTGGAACTGCGCACCCTTCGGGTCGAACCGCCCCGCCAGCGCCAGCGACAGCACGAGCACCGCGAGGGCGACGACAAGCCCCGCGTACTTGGCGAACTGGCGCGACGACGCGGGCAACACGATGATGACGGCGGCGCCCACCACGGGGATGGCCCACAGCAGTGTCAGCCACGGGAAGTTGCTCACGGCGCTCATTCCGGGCTCACCCCCACGCCTTGATCAGCACGGCGGCGACCACCAGG
This sequence comes from Mycobacterium sp., assembly GCA_020438785.1. GTDB lineage: Bacteria > Actinomycetota > Actinomycetes > Mycobacteriales > Mycobacteriaceae > Mycobacterium. The sequence goes on from JAGQTW010000167.1 coordinate 7,910, forward strand.
GCGCTGCCGACGAGCATCGACAGCGCGTATGAGCGGGCGAACCCGGTCTGCACCTGGCGCAGGCCGTCGGAGACCCGGCCCACCAGGTGCGCCAGCCCGTTGGCCGCCCCGTCGACGCCCTTGTCGTCGACCACCACCAGCGCCCGGGTCAGCCCCTGCCCGCCGCGCATGAACGTCGCCTCGTTGAAGGCGTCGCCGTAGAGGTCCCGGCGGGCCGCCGCGGTGAGCACCGACACGTCCTGCGGCGGGGTCTCGGCGACGTTGTGCATGGCGTACTGCCGGTAGGCGACGGCGACACCGATGGCGACGACACCCAGCGCGGTCACCGTCATCATCCAGGCGGGCACCGCGTGCTCGGCCTCGTGGCTGCCGACGACGGGCTCCAGCCAGCGCTGCAGCGTGTGCCCGAGGGCCAGCAGCGCCCCGGCGCCGACCGAGCCGACGGCCAGCACGACCATCGGCCCGGTCATCACCCTCGGCGACTCGTGGGGATAGGTCTCGGTGGCCTTCTCGGTCCAGCGGGCGCGGCCGAAGAAGGTCAGCAGCATCACCCGGGTCATGTAGAACGCGGTGATCCCGGCGCCCAGCAGCGCGGCGCCGCCGAGCAGCCAGCCCCGCAATCCGCCTGAGTTGAAGGCGGTTTCGATGATTGCGTCCTTGGAGAAGAAGCCGGCGAACGGCGGCACCCCGATGATCGCGAGGTACCCGAGTCCGAAGGTGACGAAAGTGACCGGCAGGACCTTGCGCAGTTCGCCGTAGCGGCGCATGTCGGTCTCGTCGCCCATGGCGTGCATCACCGAACCGGCGCCCAGGAACAGCCCGGCCTTGAAGAAGCCGTGGGTGAGCAGGTGCATGATGGCCACCGCGTAACCGGCGGGCCCGAGCCCGGCTGCCAGCACCATGTAGCCGATCTGCGACATCGTGGAGGCCGCCAGCGCCTTCTTGATGTCGTCCTTGGCGCAGCCGACGATCGCGCCGAACAACAGGGTCACCGCGCCGACGATGACGACGGCGGTCTGCGCGGCCGGTGCGGCGTTGAAGATCGGCCCGGAGCGCACGATCAGGTAGACCCCGGCGGTGACCATCGTCGCGGCGTGGATCAGCGCGCTGACCGGGGTGGGGCCCTCCATGGCGTCGCCGAGCCAGGACTGCAGCGGCACCTGGGCGCTCTTGCCGCACGCGCCGAGCAGCAGCAGCAGGCCGACGGCGGTCAGCGTGCCGTGGGTCATGGCGGGCACGGCGCCGAACACCGTGCTGAACGTGACGGATCCGACCGTGGCGAACAGCACCATCAGGGCGATGGCCAGGCCCATGTCGCCGACCCGGTTGACCACGAACGCCTTCTTGGCGGCGGTGGCCGCGCTCGGCTTGTACGACCAGAACCCGATCAGCAGGTAGGACGCCAAACCGACGCCCTCCCAACCCATGTACAGGCCGAGGTAGTTGTCGGCGAGCACCAGCAGCAGCATCGCGGCCACGAACAGGTTGAGGTAGGCGAAGAACCGCCGCCGCTCCGGGTCGTGGGACATGTAGCCGACGGAGTAGATGTGGATCAGCGCGCCGACGCCGGTGATCAGCAGCACGAAACACACCGACAGCGCGTCGAGTTGCAGGCCGAAGTCGACCTTCAGCACCCCGACCGGCACCCAGGAGAACAGCACCTCGTGCACCGCGCGCTCCTCGCCCGGCAGGCCGAGCAGATGGGTGAACAGCGCTGCGCCGCAGGCGAAGGCGCCGATCACGGTGGCGCAGCCGAGCAGGTGCCCCCAGGCGTCGGTGGCCCTGCCGCCGAGCAGCAGCACCACCGCCCCGGCCAGGGGCAGCGCAATGGTCAACCAGAGCAGTGTCGTCATCAGTGCCGCAACAGGTGGGCGTCGTCGACGTTGGCCGAGCGTCGGGTCCGGAAGATGGTCATGATGATGGCCAGGCCGACCACCACCTCGCAGGCCGCCACCACCATGGTGAAGAACGCGACGACCTGGCCGTCGAGGTGGCCGTGCATCCGCGAGAACGTGACGAACGCCAGGTTGCACGCGTTGAGCATGAGTTCCACGCACATGAACATCACGATGGCGTTGCGCCGCAACAGCACGCCGGCCGCGCCGATGGTGAACAGCAGCGCCGACAGGTACAGGTAGTTCTCCGGGTTCATTTCTCGCCGCTCCTGCCGTCGGGGGTGCTGACCGCTCGGCGCCGGATGATGGTGGAGACCGAGGTGTCCTCCTCGGAGCCGTCGGGCAGCCGGGCGAAGGTGTCGACGGCGTTGTGCCGGGCGTACACGCCGGGGTTGGGCAGCGGGGTCGCCCGCTGGCCGGTGCGGAACCGTTCGATCACCAATTCCCGCTGGGTCTTTCGTCGTTCGAAGCGCTCCCGGTGGGCCAGCACCATGGCGCCGAGTGCGGCGGTGATCAACAGCGCGCTGGTGATCTCGAAGGCCCACAGGTCGCGGGTGAAGATCAGCGTGGCCAGCCCCTGCACATTGCCGTCCTGGTTGGCCTGGGTCAGCCCAACGAATCCGGTGGTGGCCGCGCTGCCGATTCCCGCGATCAGCAGGATGCCGAAGCCGAGCCCGGCCAGGATGGCCGCAACCCGTTGGCCGCGAAGGGTTTCCACCAGCGACTCCGAGGAGTCCACGCCGATCAGCATGAGGACGAACAGAAACAGCATCATCACCGCGCCGGTGTAGACCACCACCTGCACCACGCCGAGGAACAGCGCGTCCTGGGCGACGTAGATCATCGCCAGCGCGATCATGGTGGCGGCCAGGAACATCGCCGAGTAGACGGCCTTCGGCGCGGCGACGACGCCGATGGCTCCGGCGACCGCGATCGCGCCGAGGATCCAGAACGCCACCGCCTCGGTTGTCGAGGTGCGGGCCAGGGTGTCGGCCGCCAGCATGGTGATCGTCACCTGGTCACCTCTTCCTGCCCGCCGGTCACACGCCCCAGGTAGTAGTCGTCGTCGGTGGCGCCCGGCGCCATCGCGTGCGGCGGGGCCTGCATACCGGGCTGCAGCGGGGCCAGCAGCTTGTCCTTGCCGTAGATCAGGTCACCGCGGTTGTCGTCGGCCATTTCGTAGATGTTGGTCATCGTCAGCGCCCGGGTCGGGCAGGCCTCGATGCACAGCCCGCAGCCGATGCAGCGCAGATAGTTGATCTGGTACACCCGCCCGTAGCGTTCGCCGGGCGAATACCGTTCGGTCTCGGTGTTGTCCGCGCCCTCGACGTAAATGGCGTCGGCCGGGCACGCCCAGGCGCACAGTTCGCAGCCGATGCACTTCTCCAGGCCGTCCGGATACCGGTTGAGCTGGTGGCGGCCGTGGTAGCGCGGCGCGACCGGACCCGGCTTCTCCGGATACTCCTCGGTGATCGGCCGCTTGAACATGGTGCCGAAGGTGACGCCGAAACCCTTGACGGCGTCCAGGAACTTAGGCATCCGCTTTCTCCTTGGCTGTGCGTGCGCCGGGCAGCGGCGGAATCGGGAACGCCCCGGCGTCGGCCGGGATGCTCGGCGGCGGGGCGTTGCGCTGAACCGCCCTGCGCCGCAACGCATTCACCACGATCAGGACCAGCAGCAGCGCGGCCGCCGCGATCAGGCTGGGGACGATGCCGGTCAGGCCGGCCGAGCGCAGGATGGCGACGACCGCGATCCACACCAGCGACACCGGGATCAGCAGCTTCCAGCCCAGCGCCATGAACTGGTCGTAGCGCAGCCGGGGCAGCGTCGCGCGCAGCCACATGAACACGAACAGGAACGTCCACACCTTGGCGACGAACCACACCAGCGGCAGCCACCCCGTGTTTGCGCCCTCCCACAGGCTCAGCGGCCACGGCGCCCGCCAGCCGCCGAGGAACAGGGTGGTCGCCAACGCCGAGACGGTGGTCATGTTGACGTACTCGGCCAGGTAGAACATGGCGAACTTCAGCGACGAGTACTCGGTGTGGAAACCGCCGACCAGTTCGCCCTCGGCCTCGGGAAGGTCGAACGGGGCGCGGTTGGTCTCACCCACCATCGCGGTGACGTACACCGCGAACGACGGCAACAGCAGCACCACGTACCAAGTCTTCTCCTGGGCGGCGACGATGCCCGAGGTCGCCATGGTGCCGGAGTACAGGAACACCGCGGCGAAGCAAAGCGCCATCGCGATCTCGTAGGAGACGACCTGCGCACTGGAGCGCAGCCCGCCGAGCAGCGGGTATGTCGACCCGGATGCCCAGCCCGCCAACACGATTCCGTACACCCCGATCGAGGTGATGGCCAGCACGTAGAGCACTCCGACCGGCAGGTCGGTCAGCTGCAGCGGGGTGTGGTGACCGAACACCGAGACCACCGGGCCCATCGGCATCACCGCGAAGCCCAGGATCGCGGTGGTCACCGAGATCACCGGCGCCATCAGGTAGATCGGCCGATCGACGCCGGCTGGCACCAGGCCCTCCTTCAGCGCGAGCTTGATCCCGTCGGCCAGCGACTGCAGCACCCCGAACGGCCCGACCCGGTTGGGGCCGTAGCGCATCTGCATGCGGCCCAGGACCTTGCGCTCCAGCAGGATCGCCACCAGCACCGTCAGCAGCAGGAACACGAAGATGGCGACCGCCTTGACCAGGATCAGCCACCAGGGGTCGTGCCCGAACACCGTCGGGTCCGGATAGCTCACGGCGTGCCCTCCCGCTCGATCTGGACCACCGCGCCCGTGCTGACGGCCAACTGCTCATGCACCGCGCTGCCCGGCGAGTTCAGCGGCAGCCACGCCACCCCGTCGGGCATCTCGGTAATCACCAGCGGCAGGGTGACCGCGCCGCGCCCACTCGACACCGCGACCAGGTCGCCCGCGGCCGCGCCGATTCCGGCGGCGGTCCGGGCCGACAGCCGCACCACCGAGGGCCGCGCGGTGCCCGCCAGATACGGCTCGCCGTCCTGTAACCGGCCGTTGTCCAACAACATTCGCCAGCCGGCCAGCACCACCTCGTCCTTGCCGAGCGACGGGGCCGGTTGTGGCGGGACATCGGGCGCCGCGGCGGGCGTCCCACTCCAAGGGCCCAGGCCGGCGATCTCGGCGCGGGCCGCCTCGGCGGTGCGGAACCCGAGATCCATCCCGAGGTCGTCGGCCAGTGTCTGCAACACCCGCAGATCGGAGAATGCGTTGGAGGTCAGCGACGGCTCGAACGGCCGAAGTCGGCCCTCCCAGTTGACGAACGAACCGGCCTTCTCCACGACGGGGGCGATCGGGAAGACCACATCGGCCAGTGCGGTGACGGAGGACTCGCGCAGTTCGATGCTGACCACGAAGCCGGCCGCCTCGATGGCCGCCAGCGCGGTGTGCGGGTCGGGCAGGTCGGCGGGGTCGACGCCGCCGATCAGCAGGGCGTCGAGATCACCGTCGGCGGCGGCCGCCAGGATGGCGGTGATGTCGCGGCCCGGCTCGGCGGGCAGCTCGTCGACATGCCACGCCGCCGCCAGTTCCCGGCGTGCGGCGGCGTCGGCGGCCGGGCGGCCCCCGGGCAGCAGATTGGGCAGGCAGCCGGTGTCCACGGCGCCGCGATCGCCGGCCCGGCGGGGCACCCAGGCCAGCCCGGCCCCGGTCCGCTCG
>JAGQTW010000168.1 GCA_020438785.1 Mycobacterium sp.
TAGTGCTGGTCGCCCCAGTACCAGATGTGGTTGGTGAAGATGTTGGCGCAGATGCCGAGGCGGCCCATCTTGCGGTACTGGGCGGCGGTCGTGGTCTGGGAATGCTGCAGGACGTGCCGGTGATCCAGCCAGGCGTCGGTGCGCAGCACCTCCTCGATGGCGTCGACGAAGACCTGGCCGGTGGCGTTGCCGTTGCAGTGGCAGTGCACGTTGAGCTTGCGGGCGTGGAAAGCCCGCACCGCGGCCAGCAGGTCCTCCGGGGAGAACAGCAGCAGGCCGTGGTCCTCGCCGGTGTAGTAACCGGGCTCCAGCATCACCGCGGTCCAGCCCTGGATCGACCCGTCGGCCACGAGCTTGATACCCGGGGCGCGCAGTTTGTCGGACTCGATCTCCCGTAGTTTGACCGCGGCGTCGGCGACGGCGGCGTAGTCGGCGGTGCTGCCGGGCATGGTGGGCAGGTTGTAGAGCACCATTCGGGCCGGGAATGCCGGATCGTCGACGGTGTCCCGCCAGACCTGGATCTGTCCGGCGTCGATGAGCAGCATGCCGACCAACTCGGTGGAGGTGGTCACGCCGGCATTGCGGCACATCGCGGCGTGGATCCGGATCGGCTCCGCACCCGCGCCGGCCGCCATCATCTTCGTGAAGGCGCCCTTGGCGAGCATCATCGCCGGCGCCTCCTGCAACTCACCGCTGAGTTCGCCGTCCGGGTCCCTGCCGACACCGGGGGTCGGGCTGTCCTTGGTGATGCCTTCGGCCTCGAGCAGTGCGGTGTTCACCGTGGCCAGGTGTCCGCTCGCGTGCCGGACGAACACCGGCCGCGTCATCGACACCTGGTCGAGCTCACGCTTGGACAGCCGGGGCAGCTGCGGAAAGTAGATCGGGTCGAATCCGTTGGCCACCAGGGGTTCCCCGGATGGCAGCGTGGCGTCCTCGGCCTTGAGCCGGTCGATCAGTTCCTCGTAGCTGCGGATCGCCGGGGAGCTGCTGCCGTCGGACAGCGGATAAGGGTAGTAGCCGACGAACGGCATGAGTTCGCTCGCGGAGTCCATGGTGTGCCCGTGCGCCTCGACGAAACCGGGGACGAGCACGTGAGCCGCGAATCGCTCGTCGACTTCCGCCTCGCCCCAGGACAGGCACTCCTCGAGGCTGCCCACGCAGAGGATGCGCCCGTCGCGGACGGCGACGGCGACGGCCTCCGGATTGGCCGGATTCATGGTGACGATCTTGCGGGCGGTGAAGATTGTGATCACGGAGACGCACGGTATCGGTCGATCCGGGCATACCGCGGTCCGTTGGGAATGTTTCCGGCGGGTGGCTATCCCGCTGCTTCCATCGGTTTGACCGGGGCGGCGGCCGGCAGCACCGCCAACAGCTCACGGCCCAGCGCCGCGCGAACCCCGTCGACGGCGTCGGCCTCGGCCACCGAGATGCCGAACACGTCGACCACCGCCAATCCGAGCGTGGTGATCTTGGCCCAGGCGATGTCGACCCCGGCCCGCTCGAAGACACCGGTGAGCATCGCCAGCAGGCCGGTGCGGTCGGTGGTGCGGATCTCCACCACCAGCTGACCGGGGCCGCTGCCCTCGTGCCACAGCACCCGCGGCGGGGCCGGCGCCGAGTTGACCGGCACCGCGGGCTTGTGTTCGCCCACCCGGCCGGTGCCGTACAGCGCGGCCTCCCGGTCGCGCTTCTCCAGCGCGGCGATCACGTCGAGTTCACCGTCGAGCGCCAGAATGAACTGCTGGCGCAGCAGCTCGACGGCCGGCGGCGAACCGAAATGCGGCGACACCGCGAAGGTGTCGATCGCCGAGCCGTCGGCACTGTTGACCGACGCGGAGTGCACCCGCAACGAGTTCAGTGCGAGCACACCGGCGGCCTTGGACAGCAGACCCCGACGATCCGGCGCGATCATCGTGACGTTGTAGGTGTGCGGGCTGCCACCCGGGGCCATCTCGACGTGCACTCCCCCGTCGGCGGCCAGCGAGAGGTGGTGCGGGTCAACGGGATCGGCGTGCGGTAGCGGCTCTCCGGCCATCACCAGCCGGCACCGCCGCACCAGATCGCCGATCAGCAGGGACTTCCAGTCGCCCCACACCCCCGGGCCGGTGGCCAACGAGTCGGCCTCGGCCAGGACGTGCAGCAGCTCCAGCAGCACCGGGTCCCCGTCGAGCGCCTCCACCACATCGGTGATGGTCTGCGGATCCTGCAGGTCGCGCCGGGTGGCGGTCTCGGGCAGCAGCAGGTGATAACGCACCATCGCCGAGAGCAGTGCGATGTCCGACGGCCACATTCCCAGCCGGGTGCCGACCTGGGTCGCGAGATCGGCACCGATGACGCTGTGGTCACCACCGCGGCCCTTACCGATGTCGTGCAGGAGCGCACCGAGCACCAACAGATCCGGGCGGGACACCCGGGTGGTGAAAGCGCTTGCCCGCGAGACGGTCTCGATGAGATGGCGGTCGACGGTCCAGATGTGGACCACATCGCGTGGCGGCAGGTCACGCACCGCGCCCCACTCGGGGAACAACCGGCCCCACAGGCCGGTCCGGTCGAGGGCCTCCACGGTCGTGACCGCCGTGGGTCCGGCGGCCAGCAACACCAGCAGGTCCTTGAGCGCGTCCCGCGGCCACGGGGTGCGCAACTCCGGCGCGGATTCGGCCAGCCGGCTCAGCGTCGTCGCCGACATCGGCATCCCGGTGGTCGCCGAGGCCGCAGCCACCCGCAGGATCAGGCCGGGGTCACGCTCGGGCCGCGCATCGCGGGCCAGCATCACCTCGCCACCGGACTCGATCACACCCTCGTCGAGTGGTCGGCGCACCGGGCGACGCAGGGCCGAAAGCCCGCGGCGCGGAAGCGCATTGGCTGCCGTGCGCAGGCCGGCGTCGACGTAGTAGCTGATCGTGCGGGCGGCGTCGGACAAGACCCGGGCCAAGTCGAACCGGTCACCGATGCGCAGTGCGGCCCCGATCTCGTCGGCGAACTGCGCCAGCAACTGGTCGCGGCCACGCTGGGAGATCCGGTGCAGTTCGGTGCGGACGTTCAGCAGCGCCAGATGGGCACCGCCGAGCGAACCGGTCGGCGACACCAGGGAATGGCTGGGATACACGTCGGCCAGCTGCGCGATGGCCAGCGCGTTGAGCAGCTGAACGTCACGCAGGCCACCACGGCCACATTTCAGGTCGGGTTCGGCGCGGTGCGCGATCTCGCCGCTGCGCTCCCAGCGGGACTGGGCGTGCTCGACGAGTTCGTCGAAGCGCGAGACGATCCCGGTGCGCCACTGGCGGCGGGCGCCGCCGACCAGCAGGCTGGAGAGCTCCGCATCACCGGCGATGTGCCGGGCCTCCAGCATCGCCATACCCGCGGCGATGTCCTCCCCGGCCACCTGCAGCGCCTCCGGCACCGTCCGCACGCTGTGGTCGAGGCGGATGTTGGCGTCCCACAACGGATACCACAGCAACTCCGCGACCTGGGTCACGACCTCATCGGGCATGTTGTCGTGCAGCAGCATCAGGTCGAGATCCGAATACGGGACGAGTTCCCGGCGCCCCAGCCCACCGGTGGCCACTACGGCGAAACCGCTGGTCGCGGTGATACCGATGTCGGTGGCCTTGGTGGTCAGCCAGAACTCGTGCAGATCGAGCAGCGCATCGCGCAAGGCGGCCGCGTCCAACGGGCGCTGACCGCCGTCGAGCAGTTGCGCCGATGCCTTGGCGAGATCCTTGGCCGGCTTCGACGAACCCGCCGCCGGAGCCTCCCATCGGGATGCGCCGGCGGCGGATTCTCTTCTCTGCTTTGTCATTTCAGTCCTCCCCGCCGCCGTGCCCGACTAACGCTCACTCGGTGTGGGCCGCAAGGAAAGACGTCACGGCGTGTACGTCAGAGCGCGTCGGACCCCCGCTCGCCGGTGCGGACGCGCACGACGGCCTCCACCGGGCTGACCCACACCTTGCCGTCACCGATCTTGCCCGTTCGCGCGGCCTGCACGATGACGTCCACCACCTTGTCAACGGCGGAATCATCGACCAGGACCTCCACGCGGACCTTCGGAACGAAATCGACCGAGTACTCAGCGCCCCGGTACACCTCGGTATGGCCCTTCTGCCGGCCGTACCCCTGGACTTCGCTGACGGTCATGCCAAGGATACCCGCCTGCTCGAGGCCGGTCTTGACATCTTCGAGCGTGAACGGCTTGACGATCGCAGTAATCAGCTTCATGTCCCTCATTCCTCCGCGCCGTGACGACCGAGAACCGAGCCGCTGCCGGCCACCGCGAAGTCGTACGCGGTCTCCGCGTGTTCGGCTTCGTCGATACCGGCCGCCTCGTCCTCACGATCCAGCCGCAGTCCGATGGTGTATTTCACGATCAACGCCAAGATAGCTGTAGCGACTGCCGAGTACCCCAGAACCGCGAAGGCACCGATCGCCTGCTTCACCAATTGTTCGGTGCCGCCGCCGTAGAACAGGCCGGAGACCGCCGCGGGCGCTTCCTTGGTCGCCACCAGGCCGACCATCAGGGTGCCGAACAACCCGCCGACCAGGTGCACGCCGACGACGTCGAGCGAGTCGTCGAAGCCGAACTTGAACTTCAGCCCGACGGCCAGGGCGCACAGGACGCCGGCCCCGACACCGATGGCCAGCGCGCCGACCACGTTCACCGAGGAGCAGGACGGGGTGATTGCGACCAGGCCCGCCACGATGCCCGAGGCGGCACCCAGTGTGGTGGCGTGCCCGTCCCGGACTCGCTCGGTGAGCAGCCAGCCCAGCATCGCCGCCGCGGTCGCGACCGTGGTGGTGACGAACGTGGTGCCCGCGATGCCGTTGGAGCCCACAGCCGACCCGGCATTGAAGCCGTACCAGCCGAACCAGAGCAGGCCCGCGCCCAGCATCACGAACGGCAGGTTGTGCGGCCGCATGGGTGACGTGGGCCAACCCATCCGCTTACCGAGGATCAGCGCCAGCACCAGGCCGGCGGTACCGGCGTTGATGTGCACCGCCGTTCCACCCGCGAAGTCGATTGCTTTGAGCTTGTTGGCAATCCAGCCTCCGGTCTCACCGGTGTACCCGTCGAAGGCGAACACCCAGTGCGCCACCGGGAAGTACACGAACGTCGCCCACAGTCCGGCGAAGACCAGCCAGCCGCCGAACTTCAGGCGGTCGGCGACCGCACCCGAGATCAGGGCGACGGTGATGATCGCGAACATCAGCTGGAACGCCACGAACACCGTCTGCGGAATCGTCCCGAACAAGGCGATGTCGACCGCCGGCGTTGCCTCAACTCCCGCTGCCGGATCGGCAGCCACCGCGGCGACGGCGTTACCGCCGATGAGTCCCTTGAGGCCGAAGTACTGGCCTGGGTCACCGAAAAGGTTGAACTTGTCGTTGCCGAAGGCGACCGAGTATCCGTAGAGCACCCACAGCACCGTGACCACGCCCATCGAACTGACGCTCATCATGATCATGTTGAGCACGCCCCTGGCGCGCACCATACCGCCGTAGAAGAACGCCAGCCCTGGGGTCATGAGCAACACGAGTGCGGCACTGGCCAGCATCCATGCTGTGTCACCCGTGTCCGGCTGACCCATTATCGGGAATTGATCCACTCGCGATTTCCTCCTTCGCCCATGCCGCGGTTAGCCACCGTCGACCTAGGCCAAGACAATGCGCAGTGGTTGTTTCGGCTGAGACGCCTGGGTGTTTCGCGCATGTGAACGGATCGGCAGTCTTCGTTTCGCGAGTGTTACATCCCGCAATTCGGGCCGCCCGTAACGGATTTGCGCGTCACCCGAGTAGCGCGTCGACGAAGGCGGCCGGCTCGAACGGGGCCAGGTCGTCGGGTCCCTCGCCCAGCCCGACCAGCTTGACGGGCACCCCGAGCTCCTGCTGAACGCGGAACACGATGCCGCCCTTGGCGGTGCCGTCCAGCTTGGTCAGCACCACCCCGGTGATGTCGACGACGTCGGCGAAGACCTTGGCCTGCGCCAGCCCGTTCTGGCCGATGGTGGCGTCGAGCACCAGCAGCACCTCGTCGACCTCGGCGCGCTTGCCGACCACCCGCTTGACCTTGCCCAGTTCGTCCATCAGGCCGGTCTTGGTGTGCAGCCGGCCCGCGGTGTCGATGACGACGACGTCCGCGCCGGCGGCGATGCCCCTGTCCACGGCGTCGAAGGCCACCGAGGCCGGATCCGCACCCTCGGCGCCCCGCACCACATCGGCCCCGACCCGCGACGCCCAGCTCTGCAACTGGTCGGCGGCGGCGGCGCGGAAGGTGTCGGCGGCGCCGAGGACGACCCGGCGGCCGTCGGCCACCAGCACTCGGGCCAGCTTGCCGACGGTGGTGGTTTTGCCGGTGCCGTTGACGCCGACGACCAGCAGCACCGAGGGCTTGTCGGCGTGCGGGAGGGCCTTGATGGAACGGTCCAGGCCGGGGTCGAGCTCGGTGATCAGCACGTCCCGGAGCACCGCGCGCGCGTCGGCCTCGGTGCGGACGTTGCTGCTGGCCATCGCGCCCCGCAGGTGCTGCACCACCGACCCGGTGACGACGGGACCCAGGTCGGCCACCAGCAGGGTGTCCTCCACCTCCTCCCAGGACGCCTCGTCGAGGTCGCCGCCGCCGAGCAGGCCCAGCATGCTGCGGCCCAGGGCGTTCTGCGACTTCGCGAGGCGCCCCCGCAGACGTTCGAGCCGGCCCGCGCTCGGCTCGATTGCGCCGATGTCGGGGGCGGCCGGCTCGGCCGTCGGCGTCGTCACGACGGGCTCGGCGGGCACCACCGGGGTCTCGGGCAGGCGGACCTCGGAGATCGGCCGCTTTACCGAGTCGCGGGGTACCGCGGCGTCGTCCCCGACGCCGGGCAGACCGGTCGCCGTGGTTGCTGACGATTGTGTGAACGAAATACCCGACGATGCGGTATACCCGCCGGACCGGTCGATCGGTGTGGCAACCTCTGGGCTGCGGCGCAGGCTGATCTGACGACGCCGGTACCGCACCAGACCGATGACGATTGCAGCGACGACCAGGACGGCGATGACCGCGATTGCGATCCAGAGACCCTGTGACACCGTGCCATTCTTTCAGGGCGCAGTGCCGGGCCGTCCCGCGCCCGCAGAACGGCCCGCGGATGGCTGAGCGATGACGATGGACCGCAGCGGGTTGTCGCACCGGAAACTGCGCCACATCGACGCCTGCCTGACCGGAGCCGTCGAGTACGAAACCGTGACCACCGGCTTCGAGCGCTACCGGCTGCCCTACAACGCGTTGACCCAGACCGGACTGGGCGCCGTCGATCTGAGCACCCGGTTCCTCGGCGAGACGTTGCAGGCGCCGGTGCTGGTCGGGGCCATGACCGGCGGCGCGGAGCTGTCCCGCACGATCAACCGAAACCTGGCCGAGGCGGCGCAGAAGCTCGGGATCGGCATGATGCTCGGGTCGCAGCGCATCATGCTGGGCGACGAGCGGGCGGCGGGCAGCTTCGAGGTCCGCGAACTCGCGCCCGACGTCCTGCTGATCGGCAACATCGGGCTGGCGCAATTGTCCGACGGGGTGGTGCCCAAACTGGCCGATGCGCTGCACCGCGTGGGCGCCGACGCGCTGGCCGTGCACACCAATCCCCTGCAGGAGGCCATGCAGGACAACGGCGACACCGACTTCTCCGGCACGCTCGAGCGCCTGCACGGCCTGGTGGCCGAACTCCCCTACCCCGTGCTGGTCAAGGAGGTCGGCCACGGCATCGGGGCGGTGGCCGCGCAACGCCTGCGCGGTATCCCCCTGGCCGCGGTCGACGTGGCCGGGGCGGGCGGGACCTCGTGGGCCCGGGTGGAGCAGCTGGTCCGGTACGG
>JAGQTW010000169.1 GCA_020438785.1 Mycobacterium sp.
GAAGATCTCGTAGTCCATCGACAGGCCGAAGGTCATCGCCAGCACCAGCGGGGGAATGGTGCTGTCGATCGAGGTGATCGGCTCGAAGCCGAGGCCCTCCAGCCAGCCCCACTGGAACACCATCACCAGGCTGCCGTAGGCGGCGGCGACCGACAGCACGGTCATCACCACACCCTTGAACGCCAGGAACACCGAGCGGATGGAGATCAGCAGCATCACGAAGGCGATCAGCGCCACGAAGCCGAATACCAGGGGCTCGGTCTTCGACACCCGGTCGTCGAAGTCCTTGATCAGTGCCGTGGGGCCGCCGACGTCGATCCGCGCGCCCGCCGGTGCGGTGACCGGGGGCAGGTGGGCGCGCAGCCAGTCGATGCTGTTCCGGGCGGCCAGGTCCTCCGGGTCCACCGACAGCACCGCCGAGAGCAGCGCGGTGCGGTAGTCGTTCCCGAACACCGGCGGCGACACCGAGATGACGTCGGGGGCCTTCGTCATCTCCTGGCGTACCGCGTCCAGCAGGGGTTCCTTCGCCGGCGCCGACGCGGCGTTGCCGTCGGGGAAAGTGACCAGCACCCGCACCGGCCCGAGCGCGCCGGGGCCGAGGGCCTGCGCGGCCGACGAGACGCCGGCGCGGACCTCGTGGGTCGCCGGGAACTGCCGCTGCATGCTGTTGCCCAGTACCATCGAGAACGCCGGCGCGGCGAGCAGGAGCAGGAATATCGTCGCCGCCAGCGCCGACGCCCACGGCCGGCGCATGACCCATCCGACCCAGCGGGTCCAGAACCGGGACTGGGTGGCCTCGGGACGCCGCGACCACTGCAGCAGCGACGAGCGCCGGGCGGCGGCCCGTCCGAAGGTAGCCAGCACCGCCGGGATCAGGGTGATCGAGGTCAGCACCGCGAACGCGACGGCCAGGATCGCGCCGGTGGCCATCGACCGCAGCACGGGGGTGTTGATCAGGTAGATCCCGGTCAGCGAGGCGATCACGGTCAGGCCGGACAGCACCACCGCGAGCCCGGAGGTCGCCATCGCGGCGTCGGCGGCCTCGCGGGGGTCCCGGCCGGCCCGCAACTCCTCGCGGAACCGCATCAGGATGAACAACGAGTAGTCCACCGCCAGCGCGATGCCGAACATCGACACCGTGGACGTGACGAACACCGACATCGTGGTGAACGTGGACAACAGGTAGACCACGCCCATGGTGACCGCGACCGTGCAGATCCCGAGCACGAGCGGGATCGCGGCGGCCGCCAGCGACCCGAAGACCGCGATCAACACGATCAGGACGATCGGCAGGTTCCAGCGCTCCGCGGCGGCGATGTCGTGCTTGGTGCTGGTCTGCGCCGCCGCCCCCAGCGCGCCCTGGCCGATGACGTACAGCCGGACCCGGCCGTTCTCGGTCTGGCCGGGCTGGTTGCCCTGGACCCCGATCTTCTGCCGCAGTTGACGGGCCACATCCACCGCGCCGGTGTTGTTGAAGTCCAGTCGCAGCGACACCACGTACGGCCGGTCCGGGGCCGGGGCGGGCTGCGCCGGGTTGGGCACCACCGAGATGCTGGGCACCTGCTTGGCCACCTGCTCGAGCTGTGCGACGGCGGCGTTCATGTCGGCATAGGTGGCGTCGGCGCGCGGCGCGGCCACCAGCGCCAGGGGCGAAGCGCCCTGATCGGGAAAGTGGTCCTCGAGCTGGTACTGCACGTGCAGCGACTGCGAATCGGCGACCTCGAAGCCACCACCGGTGAGGTGGTTGGACTGGGTGAACGCCAGATACAGCGCAGGCAGCAGCGCCAGCAACCAGCACGCGAATACCACCCAGCGAAATCTGCGCAGGTAGCTGCTGAGGCGCATCATGAACTGCTGGATGGCTATCTCCCCGCATTCTCCCCGGACTGCGTGGCTGCGAGCCTACCCCAGCCAACTGTGCGCTCATCGGGCATAGCCGCCGGTCTTGGCGGTAGCCGGACCGCGCGCCCGCGCTGCGCTCCCCGCGTGAAGTGGCCGCGCCCGATGGGCGATGGCAGGATGGCGGTTGGCTTCGTGCCGGGTCGGGGATTTTTGCCGTTATCGACGACATTGCGGCGCCCTCAGGCGTCCGCGGACCCCGAAGGAGTCACCCATGACCTGGCCCACCGTGCGCACCCTCGGCGGGCGCCGCAGCGGTTTGCGTACCGTCCTCCTGCTCGCCGCGTTAGGCGGCGCCGCCGCGGCCGTGCTGACCCAGCCCGCGGCCGGCGCCGCGCCCGACCCCTGCGCGGCCAGCCAGATCGCCAGGACGGTGGGCGCCGTGGCCACCAACACCGGCAGCTACCTGGACACCCATCCGCAGACCAACCAGGCGTTGACCACCATCGCCCAGCAGCAGGCCGGGCCGCAGAGCCTCGCCGCCCTCAAGACGTACTTCGACGCGAACCCGCAGGCCGGCAGGGACCTCCAGGCCATCCAGCAGCCGCTGGCGGGCCTGTCGACGCAATGCAAGCTGCCGGTCAGCCTGCCGCAGCTGCTCGCCCTGCTGCAGTCGTCGCAGTCCGGCGGCCCGGCGGGGGCGGCACAGGCCATGACGGCAAACCAGAACCCGGCGGTGTCTGCCGGGACCCCGGCGCCGCCGGCCGCCGCCGGTGGCGGACCGCTGCCCGGTCCGGCCGCTTCGACTCGGCGCTGACCCGAGCGTCTCGGCACACCGAGACCTCCGGTGATCGATCGAGCAGCAATTTTTCGACTTTTGTCGACACGGGTTGCGGCCAAGGCAAGAAAGTCAGGGCCAAGTCTGCTTAGCTTTCGGTGTCAGTATCAGTCGCTGATACGGCCTCACTACCTCAAAGGAGTCCGAGCATGTTGCTTAATGCCCGTCTGGCCCGTCGCGCGGTCGTCGGAGCGATCGGCATGGGCGCTGTTGCCGGCGCACTTGTGGTCGGCACCGCCCCGTCGGCGGTCGCTGCGCCGCCGAACTGCACCGCCGCCGACCTGGCCGGCGTGGCCGCGGGTGTGTCGGCGGCGACGTCGGCCTACCTGTTCACCCACCCGGACGTCAACAACTTCTTCACCGGGCTGGAGGGTCAGCCGCGCGACACCATCCGGTCCCAGGTCCAGCAGTACCTCGACGCCAACCCGCAGACCAAGGCGGACCTGCAGGGCATCCGTCAGCCGCTGATCGACCTGAAGACCCGCTGCGGCAATTCTGACCTGCCCCAGTAGTAGTGCCGGCAGGGCAGCAGCCCGCGCCGGATAGCTCCGGCCGCACCGTCCTGATGGTCGACGACGATCCGGACGTCCTAACCTCGGTGGCGCGCGGACTGCGCCATTCGGGGTTCGACGTCCGGGTCGCGGCGACCGGGAAGGAAGCGCTGCGGCTGCTCTCGAGCGAGAATCACGACGCGTTGGTTCTCGACGTCCAGATGCCCGAACTCGACGGCGTGGCCGTGGTGACCGCATTGCGCGCGCTCGGCAACGACATCCCGATCTGTGTGCTCTCGGCCCGCGACACCGTCAACGACCGGATCGCCGGTCTGGAGGCCGGCGCCGACGACTATCTGACCAAGCCGTTCGACCTGGGCGAGTTGGTGGCGCGCCTGCACGCGCTGCTGCGCCGGGCGGCGCACTCCGGTGAGGGGTCCGGCGCGGTGACCGTCGGCCCGCTGATGGTCGACCCCGCGCGGCGGCTGGTGTTCGTCAACGGCGAGCGGGCCGACCTGACGAAGCGCGAGTTCGACCTGCTGTCGGTGCTTGCCGCCAACGCCGGGGTGGTGCTGTCCCGGCAACGGCTGCTGGAACTGGTCTGGGGGTACGACTTCGACGTCGACACCAACGTCGCCGACGTGTTCATCAGTTACCTGCGGCGCAAGCTCGAGCGCGACGGCGTGCCGCGGGTGATTCACACGGTGCGCGGGATCGGGTACGTCCTGCGGCCGGAGCCGTGACGACGGCGACCATGCGGCCCGGAGCTGTGACGACGGCGACCATGCGGCCCGGAGCCGTGACGACGGCGACCATGCGACGAGCGCCGTGAGGTGGCCGGGTAGGAGTACGTCGCTGCGCAGCCGGGTCGCGGTGGCGGCGGCGCTGGCGGCCGCGATCGTGGTCGCCCTGCTGGTGGTGCTCACCTCGGTGGTGCTCGCCAACAACGATGCGCAGCAACTGGATCGGCGCCTGGACTCCATCGTCGACGCCAGCATGTACCCCGAGCAGTTGCAGGACCCGACCCACGGCGTGCTGACCACCGGCCGGTCCCGCTCGACCGGACAGGTCGTCTTTCAGCGCGGTTTTCAGCTGCCGTCTTTGCCGCCGGGGTCCTCGACGGTCACCGTCAACGGCGTCGACTACCGGGTGCGGACCATTCCGCTCGAGCAGTCGGGCGGCATCCTGGTGTCCATCGGCATCCGCGCCGACAGCATCCTGTTGAGCCGCGCGCGCATTCCGCTCTATCTGCTCATCGGTGCGCTGGCCGTGCTGGTCGCCGGCGGCCTGGGCTGGCTGCTGGCCGGTCCGGCGGTTCGGCCGCTGCGCCGGCTCACCGAACAGACCCGCCGGCTCGGCAAGGACACCGACCAGATCGAGGCGGTCCACGGCGCCCGCGAGGCCGAGGATCTCTCGGATGCCATGGCGCAGATGCTGCGCCGGCTCGCCGATGCGCAACTGGCGACGACGAATTCGCTGCAGGCCGCCCAGGACTTCGCGGCGAATGCGGCCCACGAACTGCGCACCCCGCTGACGGCGATGCGGGCCGATCTGGACACCCTGCGTCTGCACGACCTGTCGCCCCAAGAGTTCGACGAAGTGGTGCAGGATCTGGCCCGCGCGCAACGCCGCATCGAGGCGACCATCACCGCGCTGGGCCAGTTGGCGTCCGGTCAGCTGGCCCGCATCGAGGATCGCGAGCCGATCGACGTCCCGGAGATGCTCGATCGGGTCGCCCGGGAGAACGCCCGGCCCGGCAGCGGGGTCGAGATCACGGTGGAGGCCGACGATGCGGGCACGGTGTGGGGTTGGCCTGCGGGGCTGCGGCTGGCCGTCGACAATCTGGTGCGCAACGCCGTCACTCACGGCGCGGCCACCCGCGTGCTGCTCACCGCCGCCCGACAGGGGGAATCCCTGACGATCACCGTCGACGACAACGGCCGCGGTCTGCCCGCCGACGAGCACGAGAAGGTGCTGGGGCGCTTCGCCCGGGGCAGCACCGCGGCCCCGGGTGGTTCGGGTCTGGGCCTGGCGCTGGTGGCGCAGCAGGCGGCACTGCACGGCGGGGCTGTCGAACTGTCCGACGGACCGCTCGGCGGGCTGCGCGCCCGGCTGACGGTGTCCACCACCCCCGAACAGGTCGGCGGCGCGGGGGAGTCCTAGCCGCTGCGCTTGAGCACCAGCGCGGCGACGGCGCGCCAGCCCAGCAGCAGCAGCGCCGTCACCAGCGAGGCGACCACGATGAAACTCACCGCTGTGCCCTGGGAAGTGATGCGGCGCAACAACATTCCGACGACGATGGTGGCCACCCACACGGTGACACCGGTGGGAACGAGCGCTGTCGGGTGGCGCCAGCCCCGCGAGATCAGCCAACCGGCGAGGGCGCCGGACAGGAACGGCCAGGCCGTCTCGGCGACGCCGGCGGCGGTCAACCCCTCGGCGTGGCTGCGGCGGCCGATCGCACAGAAGAGGATCACGCAGACGAGGTCGGTGAGTACCGCCGCGGGGACAGTGCGCTGCATGCGTTGATCCAAGCACAGCGCCTCGGGCTAGCGACCGTCCTCGTCGTCCGGCGCCGGATCGGGTGGCAGCGGGCCTTGCAGAGCGGTCTCGGCGGGGTTGTCCGGCGCCCGCCGGTTGTCGAGGTCCGCGAGGTCTTCGCCGGTGAGTTCGTCGACGACGGCGTCGGGGTCGAGCGGGGACTCCGTGCGGAACATGAAGAAGAACACCACCCAGCCGATCGCGGAGATGAAGATCCAGCTGACCAGCCGGTAGATCAGCATCGCCGAGATCGCGTCGGGCAGCGTCATCCCGCTGGACACCAGGCCCGGCACCAGCACCGCCTCGACGACGAGCAGCCCACCGGGCATCAGCGGGATCGATCCGACCGCCCGGGCGGCCGCGTAGGCGACGGTGAGACTCGCCAGTGACGGGCTGCCGCCGGCGGCATAGGCGGCGAACGCCAGACAGGCGA
>JAGQTW010000011.1 GCA_020438785.1 Mycobacterium sp.
ATGGAGATGATCCGCTGACCCTGCGCCATCTTCTTGCCGGTCCGCAGGTAGATCGGCACGCCGGCCCAGCGCCAGTTGTCGATTCCCACCTTGAGCGCGATGAACGTCTCGGTGTCGGAATCCCGTGCCACGCCGTCCTCGTCGCGGTAGCCGACGTACTGGCCGCGCACCACGTTGGCCGGGTCGATCGGCAGCATCGAGCGGAAGACCTTGTTCTTCTCCTCGCTGATCGCGCGCGGCTCCAACGCAGTCGGCGGCTCCATCACCACGAACGCCATCACCTGGAACAGGTGGGTGACGACCATGTCTTTGAAGGCACCGGTGCTCTCGTAGAAGTTGGCCCGGGTATCAAGGCCGAGGGTTTCGGGGATGTCGATCTGGATGTGGTCGATGAAGTTGCGGTTCCAGATCGGCTCGAACAGGCCGTTGGCGAACCGGAAGGCCAGAATGTTCTGCGCCGCTTCCTTTCCCAGGAAGTGGTCGATGCGGAAGATCTGCGCCTCGTTGAACGTGTCGTGGACGAAGTCGTTGAGTTCGATGGCGCTGGCGAGGTCGGTGCCGAACGGTTTCTCCATCACCACCCGGGACCGATCCACCAGTCCGGCTTCCTTGAGCATGGTGATGACGGCCTGGGCGGCCTTCGGCGGCACCGAGAGGTAGTGCAACCGGTGCACGTCCGGGCCGAGTTTCTCCTCGGCGGCGTGCACCGCGGCGGCCAGCGCCGCCGGCCCGGCGCTCTGCGGAACGTAGGTGACGCGTTCGGCGAAGTGCGCCCACTGCTCGCCGGTGAGCTTGCGGCTGCCGAAGGTGTCCACCGCCTCCTTGGCCAACGCCAGGAACTGTTCGTCGGTCAGGTCCTCCAGCGAGGTGGCCACCACCCTGATGTCGGGCGCCAGGGAGGACTCCTCCAGGTAGGCCAGGCCCGGAATCAGCTTGCGTTTGGCCAGATCACCGGTCGCACCGAAAAGGACGATGACGTGTGGATCGAGGGTCTCGATCACTCGTCGGTGCGGTCGGGCTCCGGCCGCGGGATAGGCGATGGTCGGCAGTTTGTCGGGGGCCACACCCGGCATGATCGCACCCCGGACCGGCCCGCGCACACGCTCTCAGTCGAGAAATCCGTGCAGCAGCGCGGCCGACCCCGCCACATGGGCGCGCATCGCCGCGGCAGCCGAATCGGGGTCACCGGCCAGGATCGCGACGACGATCGTCTCGTGCTGATCGTCGGAGTGCGTGATGTTGCGGCGCAGCAACGGAATCTGATCGAGCAGGGAGTTGAGCCGCATCCGGTTCTCGGCCAGCAACGGCACCAGGGACGGCGTCGCCGCCGCCTCCGCGATCGCCAGGTGCAGCCGCGAGTCCAGCCTCCGATAGTCCTCGGGTGCGGCCGCGCGGACGTCGGCCAGCCGCGACCTCAGCCCGTCGCGTTCGGTGGCGGTCAATGTGCGCTCGGCCGCCATCGTGGCCGCGCTGACCTCCAGGATCTCCCGCAGCCGCAACGCGTCGTCGAGTTCGGCGCGGCTGACCCGCACCGCGCCGTCGCTGGGCGCGGGCAACTCCTCGGCCAGGAAGGTGCCGCCGTAGCGGCCGCGCCGCGACACCAGGTAGCCGGCGTCGGCCAGCGACTTGATCGCCTCCCGCACGGTGTCGCGGCTGACCCCGAGCCGGGCCGCGAGCTCACGTTCGGGGGGCAGGCAATCCCCCGGGGCCAGCACCCCGAGCCGGATGGTCTGCAGCAGCCGGGCAACGGTGTCCTCGAAGGCGTTGCCGGGCCGCACCGGGCGCAGCAGGGCCGCGTTGACCGTTGCCGGGTCGGTCTCCGCGGAAGCCGATTCCCGGGTCGCTTCGCTCCTGCCCGCCGAGCCCACGATCGCGGGCCCTACAGCGGCGTCACGTAGGCCGAGCAGATGCCGCCGTCGACCAGGAAGGTCGAGGCGGTGATGAACGACGCGTCGTCACTGGCCAGGAACGCGACCGCGGCGGCCAACTCCTCCGGCTCGGCGAACCGGCCCAGCGGCACGTGCACCAGCCGCCGGGCGGCCCGCTCGGGATCCTTGGCGAACAGTTCCTGCAGCAG
>JAGQTW010000170.1 GCA_020438785.1 Mycobacterium sp.
ATCCCGGAGTTCATCGGCCGGCTTCCGGTGGTGGCCTCGGTGACGAACCTGGACAAGGAATCGCTGGTCAAGATCCTTTCCGAGCCCAAGAACGCACTCGTCAAGCAGTACACCCGGCTGTTCGAGATGGACGGTGTGGAGCTGGAGTTCACCGACGACGCGCTCGAGGCCATCGCCGACCAGGCCATCCACCGCGGCACCGGTGCCCGCGGCCTGCGGGCGATCATGGAGGAAGTGCTGCTGCCGGTGATGTACGACATCCCCAGCCGTGACGACGTCGCCAAGGTCGTGGTCACCAAGGAGACCGTGCAGGACAACGTGCTGCCGACGATCGTGCCGCGCAAGCCGTCGCGCACCGAGCGCCGCGACAAGTCCGCCTGACGTTCAGCGCACCTCGATCAGGGGCAGTTCCCGGCGCGCCGCGATCGAAAGTCGTTGCCGGCCGAGTTCCGGCCAGGCCTGCACCGCGCAGAACGGCGCGCACTGGTCCTGGCCGGACCGGGTTCCGACGTGCACACAACACTGGAGCAGGCGCTCCTCGATCATCGTCGACATGTCCATGAACGGTTTGACGGTGAGCCGGACGACGCGCTCGCCGAGCAGGCGCCTCAGCTTGCGACGCCGCCCGGGCAGCGCCGAGGACGCCAGGGTCAGCAGGGTCGACATGCCGAGATCGCAACTCTCGCAGATGGTTTGCCAGATGTCGCCGATCTGCGGGTGAGACAGTGACGACTGCTCGGAGAGCAGGCCGAGCAGGGACTCCCGCACCGCGGTGCGCAGCTGTCGGGGTATCTCGGCATCGGCGATGCGGTTAGCCACCAACCCCAGCTTCTCCTTGAGGCCGTCCGCGCCGACAAGCGATACCAGCGAGCGCCACTGTCCGCCGTCGTCTTGCAGCAGGTAGCCCACCGAGCAGCAGTGCGGATGCGAGCACGGCAGCGCGGTCAGGTCGCGCCAGGTCACCAGCCCGCCGGTCTGCGGCCCGAGCCGCTTGAGCACCCCGGTGTGGGTGAGCCGGTCGACCGGATCGATGTGTCCGGACCGGCCCGAGCCGAACTGCGGCTGGATGGTCAGGCCGCCGACGTAGGGGGTGCCGAGGGCGAGTCGCACCATCTGCCCGATCTCGGTGTCGTTGACGCCGAGCGCGACGGTCATGACCAACGTGGTGAAGATCTCGCGGTCGGACAGGCGCTGCAGGGCCTGGGCTTTCGTACGGCCCAGATCGCCCCCGCGGTGGAACCGATGAGTCGCCGCGGACACGCCGTCGTATTGCAGGTACACCTCCACGCGTTCGCGGTGTTCGGTCAGCAGGTCGAGCAGTGCGTCATCCGCTGCGATCCGGATCCCGTTGGTGTTGACCAGGATCCGGGTGATCGGTCGAGCGACCAGCTCGGCCAACAACTCGCCGAGCCGCGGGTGCAGGGTCGGCTCGCCGCCGCTGAGCATGAGCACGTCGAGGCGGCCGTTCTCCCGGGCCAGCCGCTGATCGACGTTGGCCAACACGTCTGCGGTGTCGACGACGGTGCGCAGGTCCGGGGAGGAGTCGGTGAAGCAGGTGGGGCAGCGCAGATTGCACGTTTCGGCGATGTCCTCGAGCAGGATGCAGGTGTGCTGGGTCTGCATCTCCGGCAGCCCGCGTAGATAAGCCGACGGCACGGGGTCGAAGTTCCCTGCCACATCGGGGATGTGGCTCTTCGTCGGTGCCGTCCACTCCTCCAGGTAGGCCAGTATCTCGGGGTCCTCGTCGTAAAGCGTGCGCACCAGTCCGTGTGTGGCGCAGCCGCGTTCGAGCCAGACCCGCCCGTCACGCTCGGCCAGCCAGCCGCCGAGGCGGGTGACGTCGGGCAGCGCCCGGTCGGGATCCTCGCGGTGGCAGTGGGGGCAGAATGCCGTCACGTAGCGCAGTACCCGGTCACCGCGCAGTGCCATCCCCCTCATGACGAGGCGTACATCGTCGGGTTGATGCCGGTGCAGAATCCGACGGTGACCAGCGAGGTGAGCGCCCAGCCGATCATCAACCCCAGGCCCAATCCTTTCGCATAGCGGTTGTGTGACGCCAGTAGGCCCGCTCCGCCGCCGAACGCGATCAGCGCCAGCATCGCTGCGGCCACGCCGAGCACCGTATTGCCTCCCTTGGTGTCTGAGCTGGCGGCGGCGAGCGCCGCGAATGCCACGACCAGGTTGATCGCGAAATACGCCGCCGATCCGGCGAACACCATGCCGATGGCGATCCGCGAGCGCGGTTGCGGCGGCCCGTACGGGTAGCCCGGCGGCGGGGGACCCGGGTAGTACGGGTAACCCGGCGGCTGGCCGGGGTGGTAGGGGTAGCCCGGGGGTGGCGGCGGACCGGGTTGCCACTGACCTTCCGGCGGGTGATCGTCGGGGCTCTGGCCGGGCGGGGGCGTGGTCATACGCGCACTTCCTGATCGCGGACGAGGTGGCGATAGTATCCGTGCCGGTATCCGTGCCACAGCCGAACGCCCAGGATCGCCAGCGAGGGCAGCAGAAACCACTGTGGGCGAGTCAAATCCAGCCAGACCGTCTCGTTGGCGCGGACGAACTCCACGAAGAACCGGAACAGCGCGTAGGCCGCCACATAGATCACGAACAACTCTCCCGGCCGGTCGATCCGGTTGCGCAGCCAGAGCAGGACGGCGAACGCGGCCAGCTGGAAGGCGATCTCGTAGACGAACGACGGGTGCATCGCCTGTCCGGCAAGGCATCCCGGGCAGTCCGGGGTGCCGGCGGGCGCGTGTACGCCCCACGGTAGCTCGGTGGGACGGCCGGGTGCCTCGGTGAGGTGGCAGCCGATGCGACCGATCGCCATTCCCAGCGCCACCGCCGGCGCGAAGAGGTCACCGGTCTTGCCGCGGTAACCGCCGATCCGCTTGGCGATCAGGACGCCGAGGTAGGCCCCCAACAGGCCGCCGAGGATGCTGCGGGATCCGTATTGCCATGCCTGGG
>JAGQTW010000171.1 GCA_020438785.1 Mycobacterium sp.
CGGTCCGCCTGGTACTGGGCGAACGAGCGCTCCAGCAGCTGACGAGCCTGCTCCGGGCCCATCTGGTTCACCAGGTTGATGGTCATGTTGTAGGACGGCGCGAACGAACTCTTCAGCGGGAAGGTCCGGGTGGAGGCCAGACCGGCGACCTCGGCGGGTTCGACATCGGGACCCCACAGCACGACGGCGTGGCCCTCCACATCGATGCCGCGGCGCCCGGCCCGGCCGGTCAGCTGGGTGTACTCCCCCGGCGTCAACGGCAGATGCTGCTCGCCGTTGAACTTCACCAGCTTCTCCAGTACCACGGTGCGGGCGGGCATGTTGATGCCCAGCGCCAGGGTCTCGGTGGCGAAGACCGCCTTGACCAGCCCGCCGGTGAAGAGTTCCTCGACGGTGTGCCGGAAGATCGGCAGCATGCCGGCATGGTGGGCGGCCAGCCCCCGCAGCAGCCCCTCCCGCCACTCGTAGTAGTCCAGCACGGCCAGGTCGGCGTCGGCGAGATCGCCGCAGCGGCGGTCGATCACCTCGGCGATGCGGTCGCGGTCCTCGTCGGTGGTGAGCCGCAGTGGGCTGCGCAGGCACTGCTTGACGGCGGCCTCGCAGCCGGCGCGGGAGAAGATGAAGGTGATCGCCGGCAGCAGGCCCTCCCGGTCCAGCGCGGCGATGACGTCGGGCCGCGACGGCGGGCGGTGCAGGCCCCGAACAGGCCCGGTCCGCCGCTCGTCGGATCTCCCCCGCCCGCGGTGCCGCGGCTGCCAGTCCGCGAGCCGGTCGGCCTCCCGGCGGTTAGCGATGTGGCGCAACAGCGTCGGGTCGACCAGATGCTGCTTGCCCGTACCGCCCTTGTCGGCGGAGTAGTCGAACAGGTCGAACAGGCGCTTGCCGACCAGCACGTGCTGCCACAGCGGCACCGGCCGATGTTCGTCGACGACCACGGTGGTGTCGCCGCGGACGGTCTGGATCCAGCCGCCGAACTCCTCGGCGTTGCTCACCGTCGCCGACAGGCTGACCAGCCGCACCTCGTCGGGCAGGTGCAGGATCACCTCCTCCCAGACCGCGCCTCGCATCCGGTCGGCCAGGAAGTGCACCTCGTCCATCACGACATACGAAAGGCCCTGCAGCGCATCGGACATCGCATACAGCATGTTGCGCAGCACCTCGGTGGTCATCACCACCACCGGGGCGTCACCGTTGACGGACTGGTCGCCGGTCAGCAGGCCGATGCGCTCCGGGCCGTAGCGGCGCACCAGATCGCTGTGTTTCTGGTTGCTCAGCGCCTTGATCGGCGTGGTGTAGAAGCATTTCCGGCCCGCGGCGAGCGCCAGGTGGACCGCGAACTCGCCGACGACCGTCTTGCCCGCACCCGTCGGGGCACACACCAGCACACCGTGGCCCCGTTCCAGCGCCTCACAGGCCTGGAGTTGGAACGGGTCGAGCTGGAAGCTCAGCAGCGCCGCGAACTGCGCCAGCTGGGAGTCCGGCTCAGGTGATGTCGTCATGCTGCGGGGTCTGCCGGGGTGGCTGCTGGGGGCCGGCGGGCACCGGGTCGGCGACCGAGCCCGGCGGCTCGATGGGTGCGGCCTGGTCGTCGGGGATGGTGGTCTGAGCCTCGCGCTTGGCCTTGCGCCTGTCGTGAATACGCGCGATCTGGATGGCGAACTCCAGCAGCAGCGTCAGCGCGACGCCCAGGGCGAGCATGGAGAACGGGTCGGATCCGGGCGTCGCGAACGCGGCGAACACGAACACCCCGAAGATCAGGCCGCGCCGCCACGCCTTGAGCCGCTCGTAGGACAGCACCCCGACCAGGTTGAGCATGACGATCAGCAGCGGGAACTCGAAGCCCACACCGAACACCAGCAGCAGGTTGATCAGGAAGCTGAAGTAACGGTCACCGGACAGCGCGGTGACCTGCACGTCGCTGCCGACGGTCAAGAGAAAGTGCAGGGCCTTGGACAGCACGATGTAGGCCAGGACGGCGCCGGCGACGAACAGGGTGGCGGCGAACACGACGAACACCGTCGCGAACCGCCGCTCGTTGCGGTACAGGCCGGGGGTGATGAACGCCCACATCTGGTAGAGCCAGACCGGGCAGGCCAGCACGATGCCCGCGGTCAACCCGACCTTGAGCCGCAGCATGAACTGGTCGAACGGTGCGGTGGCGAGCAGTCGGCAGCCGCCATCTGCGCTGATGTCCGCGCGGGCCGACTGCGGGAGCGCGCAGTACGGCTCCCGCAGCCACTCACCGAGGCTCTCCACCCCGAACAAACCGTGGCTGTACCAGATGAATCCCACCACGGTGGTCAGCGCCACCGCCCCCACCGAGATGAGCAGCCGGGTGCGCAGTTCGTGCAGGTGGTCGACCAGCGACATGGTGCCGTCTGGGTTGGTGCGGCTGCGGCGTCTGCGCGGATCGAGCCGCAACAGGAGTTTGGGGGTGCGCACGGCAGGGGCTACCTACTCAGCGCCGGGGCGCCGGGATTGGGATCGGTTAGGCCGGTCGGGCGTCGGTCTGGTTCGGCGGGGGCGGCGTCACCGGCGCCTCGACCCGCTCCGACTGGACCTGGGTCGGGGGCTGCGCCGGGGTGACCGGCGTGTCGGTCTTGCCCTCGTTCTGGAGTTCCTTGACCTCCGACTTGAAGATGCGCATCGACTTGCCCAGCGAGCGCGCCGCATCAGGCAACCGCTTCGACCCGAAGAGCAGCACCACGACGGCGATAAGGATCAGCCAGTGCCACGGTTGTAGAGCACCCAATTTGGTCACCTCCAGATGTCTGTTCGATGCTACCCCAGGCGGGTCCCCGGCAGCCCCGACGTCGCTACTCAGCCGTCCAGTTCGGCGTACGCCGCCAGCGCGGCGGTGGCCGCCCCGCGCACCCGCTCGACCAGCGAGTCCGGCGCCAGCACCCGCACGTCGGGGCCGAAGCCCAACACCAGCCGGGCCATCCACTCGTCGGAGGCATAGGTCATCGCCGCCTCGCGGTAGCCGTCGGGCAACTCGGCGTGCACCCGCATCGGGTAGTACTCGAGCATCCAGGACGCCGACGGCGCCACCAGCAGGGTGGCCGCGGGCAGGGCGGGATCCGCGTCGAACAGCGAGGTGTCCGGGGCGGCCTGCACGGCCGGGGCCGGCGGCGCGGACGGCTCGTCGAGGATGTCCGCCTCGACGATGCGGTCGAACCGGAACAGCCGCACCCCCTCGGCCTCACGCGACCACGCCTCCAGGTAGCTGTGGTCACCGACGAGGACCAC
The DNA here is from genome assembly GCA_020438785.1 of Mycobacterium sp. Taxonomy (GTDB): domain Bacteria; phylum Actinomycetota; class Actinomycetes; order Mycobacteriales; family Mycobacteriaceae; genus Mycobacterium. The sequence continues at coordinate 3,250 of JAGQTW010000171.1, forward strand.
CCGGATCGGGTCGACGATGCGGGTGGACAGCATGTCGCGGGAGGCCGAGTAGTACTCGATGCCGAGCGCGCGGCCGGTCCGCACCGCAGTGCGGACGGCGGCGGCGGCCTCGCTCTCGATCGGGGCCGGCTCGTCGACCGCGGCGGCGGCGTGGGTCTGGTCGTGGGCGATGGTGCCCGCCGCCGACTCGATCTTGGCGATGGCGCTGCGCGCGGCCTGCGGGTCGACGACGCCGGGGATGTCGACGAGGGCGCGCAGGGCGACCAGCAGGCCGGTGGCCTCCGGGGAGGTGAGCCGCAGCGGCGCGTCGACGCCCGCGGTGAAGGTGACGTTGATGGTGTCACCGGAGAACTCGAAGTCGATCAGGTCGCCCGGCCCGTAGCCCGGAAGCCCGCACATCCACAACTGGTCGAGGTCCTGCTGGAGCTGCTTGCGGGTGACGCCGAGGTCGGCGGCGGCCTCGGCGTAGGTGATCTGCGGGTTGGCCTTGAGGTACGGAACCATGTTCAGCAGCCGCACCAGGCGGGTCGAGACGGGACTCATGCGCGATCCGCCTGCGCTACTCGCTGGACGCTCATGCGCGATCCGCCTGCGCTACTCGCTGGACGCTCATGCGCGATCCGCCTGCGCCGTCAGCCGCGCCACCACGTCGGCCCGCAGCGCCGCCGGTTCCAGCACCAGCGCGTCGGCGCCGTACCCGGCGATCTCTCGGGTGAGGCGGTCGCGGGTGCCGAGGTCAAGCTCGATGACCTCACCGGCGCGGCCGCCGATCGTGCGCGAGCCCTTCGACGTCCCCGTCCGGCGCAGCGCGGTCGCCCGGCCGTCGGCCACCCACACCGTCGCGGTCACTCCGCTCGGCGCCTCGCCGATGGCCTTCTCGACAATGGCCCGCAGATCCACCCCGTCCGGCCGGGTGACCGACCCCGCGGGCCCGACGGTCTGCACGCCGGCGTCGATGCGCGACAACCGAAACGTGCGGGTGGCGTTGCGATCCCGGTCATGGCCGACCAGATACCACCGGCCGCGGGCGGTCACCACGCCCCACGGCTCGACGGTGCGCTCGGCGTAGGGCTCGGTGGGCAGCGGCCGGTGCCGGAACCGGACGGCCTGCCCGGAGTCGATGGCGGACAACAGGATTCCCAACACGTCCTCCGAGCCGCGCAGCCCGGGCGGTCCGGTGGCGGTGGTGATGGCCACCGCGGCGTCCGGGTCGACGTCCACCCCGGCGGCACGCAGCTTGAGTAGGGCGCCCTGCGTCGCGGTGATCAGTTCCGGTGACTCCCACAACTGGGCGGCAACCGCGACGGCGGCCGCCTCCTCGGCCGTGAGCTCGATGTCGGGCAGTGCGTAAGCGTTTCGGTTGATGCGGTACCCCTCGGCGGGGTCGAACGTCGAAACCCGGCCGGTCTCCAACGGGATGCCGAGGTCGCGCAGTTCGTTCTTGTCCCGCTCGAACATCCGCGAGAACGCTTCGTCGGTGGGGCTTTCGGCGTAGCCGGCCACACTCGCGCGGATGCGTTCGGCGGTGATGTAACCATGCGTGGACAGCAGCGCGATGACGAGGTTCATCAACCGCTCGACCTTGGAAGTCGCCACCGGGCAACCTTACCGGGAAATGCGTCGCGAGCTGTGCGGCACGCGGTGGTGGCCGTCGGTGCCGCCGTCCGGAGCGCCAGTTGCTTGTGCCCGGCTACGAGCGACTCTGCCGTGGCGGATCGGGCGGCCCCTGAGGAAAGTCGCTCGTAGCCGGGCACACAGCATGTCGGGTCGGACAGCCTGGGGCGCGCGGGCGACGACCTAGAACAGGGTCCCGGTCTCGCCGAGCATCGCCCTGCGAACCAGCGGCATAGGCAGCGGTCCCAGCTTGACGAAGGTGTCGTGGAAATTCTTCAGCGTGTAGTCGGCACCCAGTTTGGACTTGTAGTCCTCGCGCAGCTTCAGAATCATCAGCTTGCCCATGGTGTAGTAGCCGTAGGTGGCATCGGCCGTCCCGCGCTTGGCCTCGGACTCCGCGACCGACTCCGGTTGGTAGGCGTCCGCCACAAACTTCTGCTGCGCCTGCTCGACCGTCATGCCCTCGGTGTGCATCTTGATGCCGACGATGAAGCGCACGTCGCGCAGCAGGGCGTCCTGCAGCTGCGCCAGCCGGTAACGCGGGTCGTCGGCGTGCAGGCCCTCGTCGAGCATCATCTGCTCGCAGTAGTGCGCCCAGCCCTCGAAATTGCTCGCCGCCCCGAAGACCTTGCGGACGTCGGACGGAAAGTCCTTGGCGTAGAGGAACTGCAGGTAATGGCCCGGCCACACCTCGTGAACGGACACATTGCTGATGCTCGCCCGGTACCACCTGGCCATGAAGTCGTTCTGCTCCTGGACCGGCCAGGCCGGGTCGGGCAGCGTCATGTTGAAATACGCCTCGGTGGCCACCTTCTCGAACGGCCCCGGGATGTCCATCGAGGCCGACGTGGTCGCCCGCATGAACGGCGGCGTCTCCACAACCTTCGCCGGGGGCGCGGGCGGAATGTCGACGATCTGCTTGTCCCGGACGAACCGCGCGAGGCCGTCGAGATTGCTCTGCGTCACTGTCAGCAGCTCCGAGGCGGCCGGGTGGTCCTTCGCCACCTCGCCCAGCACCTCGGCGGGCGTCTTCGCCGGATCGATCTTGCGTGCGGCCTCGGCGAAAGCCCGCTGATTGCTCGTCAGGTCCTTCTGCGCGACCGCCAGCAGTTCGGCGAGCGGTGTGGTGATCATCTCGTCGGCGGCGAGCACCTCGGAGTAGGTCTTTGCGCCGTAGGCGAACGATCCGTTGGAGCGCGGCAGCAGATCGCTCTGCAGCCACTTCTGGTAGTCCTCGAGGGCCGCGATCACCGCACGGTTGGCGGTCTCGAACTCAGCCAGCAGCGCGGGATCCTGCACGGCGGCGAACGCGGCGGGCACGTCGTCGGCGAAGAAGTCGCGGTTGCCCTCGGCCTGTTCGATGGCGATCTCGGTGAAGACCCGGGGCGGGTCGTCCAGGTTTCGCCGCGCCTCGGCAAGCGCGTTCGGCATCAGCTTCTCCCGGGCGATCAACGCGGACAGCCGTTGTTCGGGCGGAGCGAAGTTGCGCGAGATCATCACGAAGGCGTCGTTGGTGATCCCACTGCTGTACAGGTCGGGGTCCCTGGCCCAGCCGCGGATGACGTCGTTGCGCAACAGCATGCCGTCCAGGGCATGCTTGGTCTGCTCCAGGTCGAGTTGGGCGTCGAGCGAAAGTGCTTGTGCGTCAACGCCGTCGAGTCGGGTTCGGAAATCCTTCAACGCGGCGCTGTCGGCATGGATCGCGGCGGCCGAATAATCCGCGATCAGCTGGTCGTACCGGTGGATGCCCAGGTACGTCGCGTTCGAGGGGTCCCGCTTGAAGGTGTACTCGAGCACCTCGCCGGCGAGCTGCCGGAACGCGGCGTCCCCGGAGCCGGCTGGTGCCGGCGGATTCGAGCCGCACCCCTGCAGGAAGGCCACCACCAGCAGCAGTGCGGCCAGCGCCGGTGCGGCGCGTCCAGAGCGCATCGGGGCGCTACATGCTCGCGATCAGGCGCTTGACTCGCTCGTCGACCGACCGGAACGGGTCCTTGCACAGCACGGTGCGCTGCGCCTGATCGTTGAGCTTGAGATGCACCCAGTCGACGGTGAAGTCGCGGCCCGCCTCCTGCGCGGCACTGATGAACTCGCCGCGCAGCTTGGCGCGGGTCGTCTGCGGCGGGGTGTCGACGGCGGCCTCGATCTCCTCGTCGGTGGTGACCCTGGTGGCCAGGCCCTTGCGCTGCAGCAGGTCGAACACCCCGCGGCCGCGCTTGATGTCGTGGTAGGCCAGATCGAGCTGGCTGATCTTCGGGTCGGACAGCTCCATGCTGTAGCGGTCCTGGTAGCGCTGGAACAGCTTGCGCTTGATGACCCAGTCGATCTCGGTGTCGACCTTCGCGAAGTCCTGGCTCTCGACGGCGTCGAGCTGTCGGCCCCACAGGTCGACCACCTGCTCGATCTGTGAATTCGGCTCGCGGGTCTGCAGGTACTCGACGGCGCGGGCGTAGTACTCCCGCTGGATGTCCAGCGCGCTGGCCTGCCGCCCGCCGGCCAGCCGGACCGGACGCCGGCCGGTGAGGTCGTGGCTGACCTCGCGGATGGCCCGGATCGGGTTGTCCAGCGAGAAGTCCCGGAACGCCACCCCCGCCTCGATCATCTCCAGCACCAGCGAGGCGGTCCCGACCTTGAGCATCGTGGTGGCTTCGCACATGTTGGAATCGCCGACGATGACGTGCAGCCGACGGTAC